>JAQSYT010000417.1 GCA_029256065.1 Paenibacillaceae bacterium | reverse complement strand
CCAAAAAGGAAGATATAAGTTCTTTAATATTCATCATCAGGATGCCTCTGAAGTAGTTGTATAGGGCGTCCTGGTGAAACACCGAGGTGGTGCCGATAAGCCGGGTCATAAACATGCGGGAATCGGCGATTTCCACGGAAAGCTGCCCGAATGCCCGGACAGACATCATCAGCTGATACTTGGGCTCCTGAAGCTGAATCGGCGCAGAGGTTCCCCACTTGATGTCCATGGAGCGGAGCTTGTTAATATACCAAACCTCAGCGGTAAAAGGGGATTTGCCGCCGAAGGGAATGTTCACAATCGAGGACAGCACCGGAATATTCTCCGTAGACAGGGTATGGCGGCCTGGCCCAAACAGATCCAGTGCCTGGCCTCCCTTGAACAGGATGGCTTCCTGGGATTCATTGACGATAAGCTGGGTCCAAGTGCCCAGCTCCTGATGGGGATATTTCCAGACCAAAATGTCTGTTGGGCCGTCGTATTTCAACACGCGGATGATGGCCATGTTCGTTCTCCTCTCAAAACTGGCAGCACGCAGTATGTATATTTGTTCCGGTATAGGTATTCGACAAAACCCACCAAATCCCTGCCGAAATTGGGCACGGCTGGTGCAAAATCTGGATAGCTTACCTTCCATGCCTTCCGGATTCCTGAACCGGCTCAATAGGATAATAGAGGTCACATTCGCAATACTGTCTCGTGCAGCGGGCATATTCGATCCGTTCGAAGCTGAATCTCTCCGGCAGGCTGATCTCCACGGTAGGCATCCATACTTGAAACACCTGATGCCAGATATCCTTCAGTGTAATGGAAGAAATCTCCTCCGGCCGGTGCTGTCCCATATAAGTAAAGACTCCATAGCGGTGGGCTTTGATCTGCCGGAGAGTCATATCCTCCGGCAGGATGCTGGCCGGACCGACAGGAAGCGACGGCATGTAATAGGTAAAGCCCTCGAAGGCTTCGGGCACGCGGGTAAGGCCGATATACACGTTATTTTCCAGGGGATTCATAATTCGTTGCCGGTGTCGAAGATAAAAATCCACACCAAGCTTGTTGGAGGTTTGGTTCAAATGATTATCCCGCACATCTACCTTGTATTCGCGGCCTGCCAGTGAAAAGGCGGGTAAAACGGCAGTCCTTTTATAGAAAACAATCCCATGTGAGGTACGGTTCAAGAAATCCCCGTTGAAGCGGTCCAGAACCTGCAGCGGAACCGGGTGGTTCCTCCATTGGGCAGGCGTCATGCCGAACTCATTCTTGAACACTCGGCCGTACGTCCGTTGGCAGCCGAAGGAATATTTCCAGGAGATGTACTCCAGGGTTCTCCCGCTCTCCAGCAAATCCCCAAGGGAGAGGGAGATCCGCCTTCTGCGCACATATTCCATCAATCCTGTTCCCGTTGCGCCTTTCCATATCCGCAGGAGATGGAACTTGGAGACGCGCGTATGGCTGGAGATGACATCCAGGCAAAGGCTCTCGTCCAGCAAATGATTCTCCACAAATTTCGTCGTTTCCTGGATTGCATCCAGCACATGATGGTCCATCACCCTGCCATCGGCTCCTAACGTAGCAATTTTTGTCCGTTATCCCAAATATGGATTTAGTATGATGTTACCATATTATCCCGGGAGGGGGAACAACTGTTTCTATATGAAAATCAATCATACAGGCAAAAATCTGCGCTCTGTGTTAGTCGGGGGGATTATACATGTGGCCAGTTGACCCTTTGGACGGGATGAGGGGCAGTATCCGGATGCGGTTTCCGCAAGCCAGGCTCACTTCACTGCCAGGTGGCGGCACGAATGCCTGCTTCTTGCTCAACGATAATAATTTGCGGACAGTTGTGAAGGTGGCTATGGTCTCCGAAGCCAACTCTGCGGTGGAGAAAGCATGTCTCACCTGGCTGGACGGCTCCGGCTGCGCACCGCGTTTGCTGGGGAGTTTTATGGTGGGGGAGCGTACCGCGCTCCATATGGAATTTGTGGAAGGCCGGATGATGCTTGACAGCATTATTGAAAGCAGCCTGAGGGGAGACGTGCAGGAAATTCTGCCGTTGTTCACTGTGCTGGGAGGGTTTCTTGCGGCTCTTCATTCTCTTCCTGTGGAAAAAGAAGGCTTGGAGGCGGTCCGGGAAATACCGGAAATTCAGCTTGCTCTCTCCGCCCCCCAACCATTTATTGAACCGGCATTGGCTGAACGCGCCGCAGAGCTCACCGCCCTTTTTACAGAAATAGACGATCGGCAGGTTTTGCTCCATGGCGACTATGGCTACCATAATGTGCTGATCCGGGACAACGCAACCTGCTGTCTGGTTGGTTGGGAGCTTGCGGCTATAGGCCATCCCAGTATCGATATAGGCAATCTACTATTTTGGACCCATTTGCACTTTCCGGAAATAGCCCGGGGCTGTGTCCAGCATTTCCTGGATGGATATGGGATTGGGGAAAACGAATATTCTCCGGAGGCCGTCCGCGCCTTTGTGATTCTCCAGGTGTGGAGATTACTCGGACTGGTACGCCATGATTTTCCGGAGGCGGTAAAAAAGGAATGGAACAGGCGGCTTGCCTGGACGCTGGAGCATTCCTTCCTGTAGGAATTACCTTCGGATGAGCTGCTCCCGGCGGGGGCCGACGGATACCATGGTTACAGGGACACCGATGGCTTTCTCCACGAAAGAGACGTATTGTTTGGCCTCCTCCGGCAGATCTTCGTAGCGGGTAACGGTAGAAATATCGCATTTCCAGCCAGGGAGCTGCTGCAGCACAGGCGTTGCGCCTGTCAGTCGGGCCGTAACGGGGAATTCCTCCGTGACCTCTCCGTTTTCCAGACGGTAGGCGGTGCAGACCGGGATTTGGTCCAGATATCCCAGCACGTCCAGATTGGTCAGTGCGGCTCCCGTGGCACCTTGAATCAGGCAGCCGTACCGGGTTGCCACTGCATCAAACCAGCCCATGCGTCTGGGCCTTCCCGTGGTGGCGCCATATTCTCCGGCATCTCCGCCCCGGCGGCGCAGCTCATCACCCTGGCTGTTATGCAGCTCCGTGACGAAGGGGCCGGCACCTACACAGCTGGAATAGGCTTTGACGACAGCAGTAACGCTGCCGATGGCATAAGCGGGCAACCCGGCTCCCACCGGGGCGTAGCCTGCCAGAGTGGAAGACGAAGTGGAGAACGGATAAATACCGTGATCCGGGTCCCGCAATGCACCCAGCTGCCCCTCCAGAAGAATATTTGCACCGCTTGACCAGGCCTTTCGCAGCAGTGCTGTTGTATCACAAAGATATGGCGCAAGCCAGCGGCCTTGTGTTGTCAGCAGCTCTGCCCAGCCGGCCGGATCAACAGTCTCTTGGCCGTACAGATGGGGGAGCAGCACATTCTTCTGCGCCAGCAGCTGCTGGAGGCGGTCCTGGAGCAAAGCACCGTCTGCCAGCTCTGCTGCCTGAATGCCCAGCTTTAAGGTTTTATCTGCATAGAAAGGGGCAATCCCTCTGCGGGTAGAGCCAAAGCTTTTGCTCCCCAGCCGCTCCTCCTCCAGCCCGTCCAGCAGCTTGTGAACCGGCAGCACAATCTGCACCCGGTCGGAGATAAAGAGACGGGGTGCCGGAACACCGCGTTCTGCCAGCATTTGAAGCTCCGCCTGCAACACCTCCACATCCAGGGCCACCCCAGGCCCAATTACATTGCCCACAGCCGGATGGAATACACCTGACGGCAGCAAATGCAGGGCAAATTTCCCGTAGCCATTAATAACCGTATGACCCGCGTTGCTTCCTCCTTGAAATCTCACCACATAATCAGATTCCGCAGCCAAAGCATCGATGATTTTCCCTTTCCCTTCATCTCCCCAATTGGCTCCCACTACAGCTGTAACTGCCATTCCGATACGCCTCCTTTAGGGTGTGTTTGCAAACACATCCTAGCTTTGTCTTGACCTCTTGATTATAATAATGGCATTGATATAAGAAAAATTAATATTCATTATATTTCATATAAAGAGGGGTAATATCAATGGAGATTAACCTGGAATGGTACCGGGTATTTTTTTGGACTGCCCAAACCGGGAGCTTGTCCAAAGCAGCGGAGCGGCTGTACATTACCCAGCCTGCGGTCAGCCATACCTTGAAGCAGCTGGAAAATAAACTGGGAGGCCAGCTGTTTTTCCGCACATCCCGGGGGGTGACCCTGACTGCGGAGGGCCTGGTGCTGTTCCGTTATTTGGAGCAGGCCTTCAGTCTGATGGATGTGGCGGAGAAAACGCTGGAGGAGATGCAGGGTTTGAGCAAGGGCGAAATCAAT
>JAQSYT010000416.1 GCA_029256065.1 Paenibacillaceae bacterium | reverse complement strand
GCGTTAGCAGTCTCCGAGGCCGCTCCCGTAAAGCCATGCCCTTGGCCGGGCACCAGCTTGAAATCCACCACCGGCACACCCGCCGCTGTCAGCTGGCCGGCGAATTTGACGCTGTCCTGATACGGAATGGTGCTGTCGGAATCCCCGTGACGGATCCAGAAGGGCGGATCATCCGGCGAAGCATAGGTGCCGGGCATAGCCAGCCGGGCCTCGTTGGGAACCGTGAAGGCTTTTTTGCCGCCAAGGAGTGCCGTTACGGAGCTGTAATTGTTGGCGAATTCGCTGGTAAAATCCGCCGGACCGAACCAGTCGGCTACAGCCTGAACCTTGTCGGAGTACTCCGGCCAGCCGCCGTTACCGCCCAGATCCGGCACCGGCACCGTATTGCCGTTGTCCAGGGTGATCAGCTGGCCTGCCTGCATATCTCCGGTAGTACCCAGGAGCGAAGCCAAATGCCCTCCCGCAGAGGAGCCCCACACCCCGATCCGGCTGGGATCGATGAAATATTGGGCCGCATGGGCCCGCAGAAAGCGGATGCCCAGCTTCACATCCTGGATCTGCGCCGGAAACGGCGCTTCAGGGGTTAGCCGGTAGCTCAGGGCAACGCCGATATAGCCTCTTTTTAACACATAGTTGGAAATATTGCTGAGAGCCTGCTTCCGGTCTCCGTGATTCCAGCCGCCTCCATGGATATAGACCATAGCCGGCATCACTGTTGAGGGGGCTGTCTCCGGCACCGCAATGGAAGCATAAATCTCCCGGTTGCCCGCCATGCCCACCAGAACATCCTCATACATGGTCACACCGGCAGGGGGAATAAATGGCTCCTGCTCCACTGGCTCCGGAATCGGCACCGGTGACACTGCCGGAGGGATTCCAGGTATGGCCTGCCCGGTGATGGAGACACTGTCAATGTACAGATTGCCTGCAGGGGCCGCCGCCCGGAAGCGAAGCTTGTTAGCCGGGTTGTTGTTGGCTTGGGCATCCAGTGCCCATGTCTTCTTCTTATTCGGATCGGCTGCCGCTCCGGCGGGCGGCTTGAAATCCTCCAGCACCGTCCAGGTGGCTCCGCCGTCATAGGACCACTCCACCAGGATGCTGCCGCTCACATACGAGGATGCCCGCGTAAAGTAGCTGACCTTGATATTGCCGTACCCGGTCAAGTTCAACGGCAAGGCCAGCACATCCGTGGAATCGATTTTGACCATATTGGGGGTGGACGGCGCCGTGGCGGAGGCGGAGGTTTTTGCCAAGCTTTTGCCCCCCTCCTGCACCCATGGCTGGGGGATGGTAACCCCTCCGGCAGAGCCGTAATTATCCGGATCATCAAACTGCTCGGCATAAATCTCGATCTCCGGCCCTTCCGGCTCCTGAACCGCCGCCTTTACAGTAAGCGCTTGCAATTGTGCCAATGGCGAAAGGACTAATATGCATACCAGCATACGAATAAAATAGGCTCTAATCTTCATCATGCACTCCCTCCCGAGAATGGAATACGCGGGGCAAAGTCCGCCGCCTGCAGGCTCATGCTCCGGCTCTTTGCCAACTCACAAATTAGGTTAGCGCACTTTTCATATACTGTCTACGGAGGTTATTTTTAGGTACCTTGGGCTTTTTTTAGTTTTGGTTCCTGTGCATAAAAAAGACCCGCCCCGGATGCTCCGAAAAACGGGTCTGTTATTGCGAATGCCGGCCTTGCGGGGACTCCCCCCATTGGCTTTCCGGGCTGACCGCCGACTCCCGGTAGGCTCCAGGCGTAATGCCCTCCATTTTTTTGAAAATGCGGTTAAAATATGTGGCCTGATATCCCACCTGCTCCGCGATGACATTAATCCTCATGTCCGTTCCGGCGAGGAGCTCCTTGGCTTTTTCCAGACGGACCTTGGTCAGGTAGTCGATGTAGTTCACACCCGTAGCCTGCTTGAACATCCGGCTGACCGTATAGGCATTGGCTCCCGCCTCCTCGGCGAACTCATCCAGGGACAGCTGCTCTCCGTAGCGGTCATGAACCTGCCGGATCATATCCTGCACCAGCCGGCCCTCCTCTTCCTCCCGGCGGGACTCCAGCAGCCCGGTGTAAGGCTCCACCACACGGGTACGGAACCATTCCAGCATTTGCCCCGTTTCCTCCAGAGCGGCAAGCTCCAGATAAGGGCTCCCGCCTTCCGCTTCCCGGGGAAGCTGGATTCCCACCTGCAGCATGGCATGCCGCAGGCTGCCGTAAAGCTGCTGCATTCCCTGCAGCAGCTCGCGTTCTGTGCCCCCTTCCTGGCACAGCTCCTCCAGAAAGCTGGCGATATGGCTGCATGCCTCCTCCTTGCGGCCGGAGCGCAGAGCATAGACTACCTCCTTCTCCCGGGCAAAAGGATACCGGAGGACAGCCGTATCCGGGCTGCCGCCTTCCTGGGGCTGCTCCAGGTCAATCAGCACACTGTCCGCCGACAGCATGCGGTTATCCGCAGATTGCCGCGCCTCCTCGAACAGATGGACAATCTGCCCCGCCTCCGATACCGCCCGGCTGATGACCAGCGTCACCCGGAGCCCAAGCCGCTCACTGGCGCTTCTCAACAGTTCCCCGCCCATGGACAGAAGCCGCTGGCGGTCGATGCCTCCGGTGCTGCCGGCAGGCGGTGCCCACAGCAGGATGGCTGCGGACATATCGTGCAAATTCAGTACATCTCCGTTTAGGCCATGCTGCTTGAGCCAATCCCGGCCGCATTCCGCAGCGGCGAATCCGGCCATGGCCCCTTGCCCGGCCAGTGCTGGGGCTGCAGGGCTGCGGCGTACTCTCAGCAGCAGCAGGACGGCCAGCTGGCCGCCGGTCTCCCTGCCCAGCTCGGACAGCCGCTCCCGGAGCTGCTCCTCGGTCAGGGCCAGCAGTCCGCCCTGGGACAGCTGCAGCAGGAAGCTTTCCCGCAGCAGGGGAAGCTGCTCCTCCAGCCGCCTGCGGATGCTTTCGCTTTCCCGCTCCATTCTGCCCACGGGGGAGTACAGCCGCAGAGAGCCCAGCCACGACAACAAAAATGCGAGTAGCAGCCCGGCCAGGCTGATGCCCGCTATGATTCTGGACAAACGGAGCACCGGAGCCATAACGGAGCTCATGGGAGCCGCCGACACATAGGTCCAGGCCCCTCCCGGCCGCTTCAGGCTTCCGGCATATACGGAATACAGCGTATCCCCTGCTTTCATGGTAAAGGAACCGGGGAGGCCGCCCCGCTGCAGAAACTCCCGGCGCACCGCCTCCTCCAGTCCTGCCGGAGACTGCTGTCCGGGGGCCAGCCAGCTTCCGTCGCTTTTTAAGAGAAAGGTGGCCCCTTCGTTATACGGGGTCAGAGTCTCCAGCAGGTTGTTAAGTCTGGCGCTGTCCAGGGTGGTCACCAGATAGCCCAAATTCTCCTCGCTTATCCCGGGCAGCCGGTTGACCAGCTTCAGCTGCCCGCCCGCCAACGCATCAGACCAGTACATGCCCTTGGCCGGCTGCTCCAGCTTCCCGTAGAGGATTTCGGCCTCCACCGGGTCCAAAAAGCCATATTGCAGCGACGTCATCCGAAAGGGCCGCGGTTCCCGCAGATACAGCTCCACCCGGCTGATCAGAGAGTGGGAGCTTTCCATAACGAGGAGCGTATCATAAAGCTGCCGCACCTGTTCATACCCCTGGGCAAAGTCGATTTCCTTCAGCCGCTTATCGAATACCGCGTCAAAGGCCCAATGGGAGATGCCGATCTCCAGATAAGACAACTGATCGTCAATGTTCTGGGCCCGCTGCCGGATTTGGCTCTGGTGCATCCGCTGCAGATCCTTCTCCACCCCTCCGGCCACCGTATAATACGTGCCGATGGCAATTAGCAGGCCGGGTATGCAGGCGATAAGGAGGATCAGCACCAGGCTTTTGCGGTACAGGGCCGCCCTGGGGAAACCCCGCTTCCATGCACGGTGCCAGCCGTTGCGGATATGGGTTGCGATCATTGTGCTCACCTGCCTTTTTACGTGTATTGGATTAGGACATTAGGGTGTCGGAAAATGTACTGTTTTCAGTATGTCGGCTCCCTCAAGCCTGCGCGGAAAATTTATACGAAAATGCCGCACCTGCACCCACCATTTTCACTGCTGGCGATGGCCGCTGGGCCATGGGCGATTCTAACGGCGGCAGGAGACGCTATTTGGACCAATATCGCCCTCTCAAAATTCTAACGGCGGTGACAGCACTGGCGTTGCATCGAGCCTAACATGGCGAATGAAGGCAAAAAAAGGTAGCCAAAACGAAAAGAATCTCCTAATGTTGTGTGTAGAAGGTTACCCC
>JAQSYT010000415.1 GCA_029256065.1 Paenibacillaceae bacterium | reverse complement strand
ACGATCCAGGCCCAAATTCTCCATCAGATGAAGGAGCTGCAGCGTCAGCTGGGCACCTCCATTATTCTCATCACCCATGACTTAAGCGTGGTGGCCGGCATGTGCGACCGGGTGGTCGTGATGAAGGAAGGGGAGATTGTGGAGGAGGGGACGACGGAGGAGATTTTTGCCGCCCCTAAGCATCCCTATACGCAAAATCTGCTGAACGCCCTGCCCCGCCTGGACGAGAAAAAACGCCCCAAGCCCGCCCCTGCCGTGATCCGCTCGGAGGATGGCCAGCCGCTTCTGGAGGTGCGCTCCCTCCGGCAATATTTTGACATGGGCAAGGGCCAGATCGTGAAGGCGGTCAATGACATCAGCTTTGATATCCGTGCCGGTGAAACCTTGGGTGTTGTCGGGGAATCCGGCAGCGGCAAATCCACCACCGGACGGGCCATTCTCCGGCTGAACGAACCCAGTGGAGGCGAGGTGCTGTTTAAGGGCATTCCCTTGAACCGGCTCAACCGCAAGGAAATGAAGATCATGCGCCGCCATATGCAGATGATTTTCCAGGACCCTTATGCTTCCCTCAACCCCAGACTGAAGGTGGAGGATATTATCGGCGAGGCGCTGGATGTCCACGGCATGACCAGCGGCAAGCAGGCCCGCCAGAAGCGGGTGGAGGAGCTCCTGGAGATGGTGGGGCTGAACGCCTCCCATGCGCCGCGTTATCCCCACGAATTCTCCGGAGGCCAGCGGCAGCGGATCGGCATTGCCCGGACGCTTGCGGTGGAGCCGGAATTTATCGTCTGCGACGAGCCTCTGTCAGCCTTGGATGTATCCATCCAGGCCCAGATCGTCAAGCTCCTGGAGGAGCTCCAGCAGCGGCTGGGCTTGACCTATCTGTTCATTGCCCATGACCTGTCCATGGTGAAGCATATCAGCGACCGGGTAGCGGTGATGTACAAGGGCAAGATTGTGGAGCTGGCGGAAAGCGAGGAATTGTACTCCAATCCCCTCCATCCGTATACCAAATCTCTGTTGGCAGCCATTCCCGTTCCCGACCCGGCCATCGAAAAGAAGAAGACCTTCTCCGTTCCTGCGGAATCTGCCAAGGCCGACCCGTACAGCCTGGAGCATTCCCGCTTTGTGGAGGCCCACCCCGGCCATTGGGTAGCGGTGGCATCGGGAGAGTAGGGTCTGGACAGGGTGGAAGGTGCCTCTCCGTGGGCTAACGGAACTGTGCAGCACTTAGAGGCCAGAATCCGCTATTTGCGGGCAGCTAACGGAACTATACGGCGCTTAACCTGCTTAGCCGAGCCGAATGGCGGGAAAAATGGGCGCTAAGAGACGCTGGGTTCCGTTAAATATTCAACCGGTTCCTTTCCTGCTGCTAAGCGCTTCTGAGTTCCGTTTAGCGCTTCGGCAATTAAGCCTGCAAGGCCAAACCGCCGCTTCCCGGCGGTTTTTTTGTTTAACGGAAAGAATCAGCCCTTTCCTCCTCCAAACCTGGCTATTTGTTTTACCGTTTGTTGCCCCGGCTTTGTCCCGCAACAAAGGCATTGCCTGTTTGTTTAATCCCCACTACCCCAGCCATGCGCTCAAAATTTCCACACACTCCCCTTATTCTGGACCGAACGGGACACAGCATATATGGGGAATCACAAAGTGTCATTACAGAAAAAAATCTGCGCAGCTCCTTTGATGTAGCTGTTCACATTCATGAGTTTGCCGTTGGAGAGGAGCACTACAGTCCGTAATCCCGCTGGAGATTGTGCAGCCTTCCTCCCCACGCTCGACATGAGCGACTCTTTTGCCAATATAAAAAACCGCCGAATTGGCGGTTTTTTTATATGCATGCGCAGCTGCGGCACATGATAGGAATATTAAAGCCTTCTGAAGCCGGAAGGCAGATTGCCCGAGGAACGGATTGCCCGAATTTGTGCAAGGGTTAGAAACCGGTTGGACGATATCAAGGATTCCGGCTCATCGTCTCCTCCGATTATATCATCCAAGTCCCGGAGACTGACATTGCCCCGGAATACCCGGAAGCTCTCATCCGAATACAGCCGCAGGCGGGGACGTGCCATAAGCTGCTGCTTCAGCTTTTTTTTGTGACCGCCGGGCTGCCGGCAAATCTAACGGCGGCCAGAGACGCTATTTTAGCTCAGGCCACCATTCCCAGCCAGTCTGGGGTGAAATAACGGCGCTCACTTCCGTTAGATATTCAAAAGGCTATTTTTCCGCCAAATAAAGGCTATGGCTTCCGTTAGCGCGCCGGAGGTCTTCATTTGCGTAGGCGACTGCGTAGGCGACCCGCCGGGTATAACCCCACGGTCTGCACGCTGCCAGACAACTATAGGATAAACCTATGGATTCCATTTGTTTTATATATTTCTCAAATGAGCCCATCGGATATACGGTTAATGTAAGCCATTGGGCAAAAGAGGGAGGATGATGGAGATGGATCATAAGTGGAATACCGGTATGTATGATGGGGATATGGCGTTTGTCTCCCGTTTTGGGGAGTCCCTTCTGGAGCTGCTTCAGCCGCAGGAGGGAGAGGTTATTCTGGATTGGGGCTGCGGAACCGGTGACCTGACCGCAGCCATCGCCCAATCCAAAGCCCGGGTGACCGGCATTGACGCCTCCCCGGACATGCTGGCAGCAGCCAAGGCCAAATACCCGGAGCTGGAGCTTGTGCTGGCCGACGGCCAAGCGTATATCAGCCCGTCACCGGCTGATGCTGTGTTCAGCAATGCGGCGCTGCACTGGCTAACCGACGCCGAAGGGGCCGCCGCTTCCATTGCGGGAAGCCTGCGGCCGGGAGGGCGGCTGGTTGCCGAATTCGGCGCCCACGGCAATATTGCTTCGATCGTCCAAGGCCTGCCCGCAGCCTTCGCCGCTGCCGGAGCAGCCGGCAGGCTGAAGCTGCCCTGGTATTTCCCTTCCGTCGGAGAGTATGCCTCCCTTCTGGAAAAACACGGCCTGGAGGTGGAGCTGGCCCTTTGCTTCCACCGTCCCACACCGCTGGAGGATGGGGAGGCAGGCCTCCGCAAGTGGGTCAATACCTTTGCCGACGGTGTGCTCAGTGTCCTGGACGAGACCGCCCGCCGGACGGTTCTGGAGCATCTGGAGCAGGAGCTGGCGCCACAGCTGTTCCGGGACGGCCGCTGGGTGATGGACTACCGGCGGCTGCGGGTGGTGGCCCGCAAGCGGGCGTAGCGCCCGGCGGGTCGACGCACTGCGGACAACGCTGGAGCGGCCCGTGCGCCGCAGACAGGCGCTGCGCCATCCCCGCTACCGGTTAGCGGTACCACTTTTCCTGGGCGGTATACAGACGGGCATACTCCCCGCCGGCAGCCAGCAGCTCCTGATGGCTGCCGGTCTCCGCAACACTGCCGTTCTTCAATACGATGATCCGGTCCACCAGCTTGCACAGCCCCACCCGGTGGGAGATAATAACGGCGGTTTTGTTATGGGCCGCCTGGATGAACGAACGGAGGATATCCGTTTCCACCAGCGGGTCCAGAGCAGCGGTGGGCTCATCCAGGAGGATCAGGCCGCTTGGACGGAACAGCCCCCGGGCAATGGCCAGCTTCTGCCACTGGCCGCCGGACAGCTCACGGCCGCCGAATTCCCGCCCCATGGGTTCATCAAGACCGCCCATCCCTTCCAGTCCCGACTGCTTCAGGGCCATCAGAATATCGCCGTCAGCCTGCAGCCTGCCGATATCCGACAGGGCCACATTCTCGCGCAGGCTCAGATTATAGACGGCGAACTGCTGGGCCACCGCCGACGCCTGACGCCGGAACCCGGTCTGCTCATAGCTCCGGACCGGCACACCATCGAAGAAAACCTCCCCCTCCTCCGGCGGATAAAAGCCGAGCAGGAGCTTGCCCAGAGTCGTTTTGCCGCTGCCGTTCTCCCCAAGCACGGCCACCTTTTCCCCTTTGCGGATAACCAGATCCAGATAATTTACCGCAAATCCCTTCTGGCCGGGATACCGGAAGGACACACCCTCCAAGCGGATTTCCCGCTGCAGCCCCGGATAATCGCCGCTGCCGTTAAGCTCCTCCTCCTGGTCCAGAAACGCATAATAGTCCTTGGCATAGCCCAGCTGCTCGGGGATGCGCCCCAGGAACTCAAGAAACACCTTCATTGTCATTTGCAGACTGAGGAAAGCTGTTACGGAAGCCCCGAATACCCCTATGGTCACCTGTCCCCGCAAGGTCAGCACCAGCACCAGTCCAATGGAAGCGCCATATCCAATGATGCGGAACAGGTCGCACCACAGAAGACTTAGGGCATCCTTCCTGCCTACCGCCCATAGCTCCTCGTTCAC
>JAQSYT010000414.1 GCA_029256065.1 Paenibacillaceae bacterium | reverse complement strand
CACCCGTCTGGTCCCGTCCCGCATTCTGCTCAGATGGACGAGCAGGTCCAATGCCGAGACAATCTGGCTGCGGATGACTTGAACGGGGAGCGGTGCCCCCATCAATACCATCGTTTCCAGCCGGCTCAGCATATCCTTGCTGGAATTGCTGTGCCCGGTGCTTAAGGAGCCGTCATGGCCCGTGTTCATGGCCTGGAGCATCTCCAGTGCTTCCCCGCCTCTCACCTCGCCTACAATAATCCGGTTAGGGCGCATCCGCAGAGAAGCGCGGATCAGGTCGCGCATGCCGATCTGCCCTTTCCCCTCTGTATTGGCATTGCGGGTCTCCAGGGATACCAGATTATCCACCTGACGGATTTGCAGCTCTGCGGAGTCCTCGATCGTAATAATTCGTTCACCGTTTGGAATCCAGCCCGACAAAGCATTCAGGAACGTGGTTTTACCCGAGCCGGTGCCGCCGCTGATAAAAATATTGTATTTGGCTTCAATGGCTTGCTTCAGAAACGCTGCCGCTTCCCTGGAAACGGATTCTCTGGCGACCAGCTCCTCCATGGTGAGGGGGTGGCTGGGGAATTTCCGGATAGTAAGGGTAGGCCCCTTCAGGGCAACAGGCGGCAGTACCACATGCACCCGTGAGCCGTCTGCCAGCCGGGCATCCACAATAGGCTGGCTTTCGTTGACAGTCCGGTTGACCTTGGACACGATGGATTGGATGATGTCCTCCAGCCTTGCCGGTTCGTCGAAGCCTCCCTGAAAGGAGTGGATTGTCCCCTCCTGCTCATAAAAAATTTCCGTATGGCTGTTCACCATAATTTCCGTTACCGACGGATCATCCAGCAGCGGCTGCAAAATATCCAGCCCGCGGAAGGAGGAAAATACTCTGCGGATCAGCTGGTTTTTCTTCCGGAAATGAAGAGGAAGCTCCCGGGACAAGGCGAATACCGCTTCTTCGATGCGCTTCATCAACAGATCGTCGGATAATGACTGGGAGTAGTCAATGCTTGAGCCTACTTCTTGCCGCAGTCTGCGGATTATGTCCTCCTCATCCATGTCTGCGGGCACCTGCCCATCCTGCCGGAGGCTCCATTACCGATAATAACCATTTTTGCAGCCGGCTCTCATACAATGCTGAAACACCCAACTGACGGAAATCGCTAAGTGTCCGCCAGTCTTCCTGGCAGGGCAGAATTTCTTCGATTTCGAAGCCGCCGCCATGCCATTCCTGGGGATGTCCGCTGCTTATGTTCAAAATTGCTGAAAGCTTGTCCCGGATTCCCGGAACCGCCTCCATCAGCCGGGGAAGCTGCCGCTCGGCTTTCTCCCGGGCGATACATTGATCAGGTATGAGACAGGCAATCCGGTGACAGGCCAGGAGCGCACCCAATATCCGCGGATGGAGGCTGCTGTCCAGATCAACAATTACGGCATCAACCCCCAAGGTTTGTGAGGCGCGGCGGATCAGCTTAAGTGAATCCTCCTTGTCCATTTCCTCCAGCTCCTCCAAATTGGAGGCCCCTGGAAGAAACCTGATCTTGCGGTAGGCATCCTCCACCAGTTCAGGCCCCAAGCCGGGGTCCCCTTCTGCAGATCCGCCGGCAACCCGGTACATGGCTTTTCCGAACCGGTCTTCACCTGCAGCATTCCAGCACAAGGAAGGAATACTCTCCAGGGTCAGCACCAGAGGACGGATGCCCATCCGGCTCAGCACTCCTGCAGCTGTATAGGCAAAAACGGTTTTGCCCGCTCCCCCGGATGCGGAATATACCCCCAGAATATAGCATCCGTTTTTTCCGGACGCCTTTTTCCTGCTGCCATCGGTTGGCCTGCCTGCCAATTGAAGCACCGCATCCAGCAGCCGGTTTAGAGGCTGGTACTTTTCCAGCATGGTTGCATCGTGGGGGACAAAAGCCGTCCCATCTCCAAGCATGGCTACCGGGCATCCCTTTTGCAGCAGAAGCGGCTGGCTTTCGTTTTCCTGATTGGCTGTGTCCAGAAGCAATACCTCCGGCTTGTTCTCCTCCGTCATCATGCTCCGGCAATAGTCCTCGTTTGTGTACCAAACAATCTGCACCAACGCCCGGTACTCGGACATACGCACATAGGACAGCAGCCTTTCCGTGTATTCCTTGTCCAAGGACAGAAGGCCCACGGCACATTTTTTCAAATGCTACACCTCCCGTGAAAGCTCGTCCGGACAGCACAAAAAAACACTGCCGGCGTAAATAAAACAACGCCAGCGGTGCTTCCGCATCTCGTTATGGTTCAAGTAATTACGAGTATAGCACAGAGAAGCAGGAATGCAACCCCTTTTTTTCCAAATACTCTACAGCCCTCAAGTCCTCTTGCCTGCCGGCCTAAGCCGTTGCCAAATAGACGTCCGTTTGCCGGGATGGCTGCACGCAGCCAGAATCAGGCTGATGACAGGCTCCAGGGCAGCCTGCAAAACCGGGTGGACTTCTGGCTGATCTGCTAGCAGCCTGCCTTGCCAAAGAGCGGATAATACCGCCTGGGATGGAATTTCAGGTATCTGGCAAAATGGGCGGTCTGGTAATGATTCCAACCATTCCTGCCTTCCCTTGAAGCTGACCGCTTTGTTGGCAATAATCTCAATCCGTCTGTTCTTCTGCTTAAGCCTGCCTAACAAGCCCCAATTGCGTGCAGCCTCGCTTCTGCTCAAATGCAAGGGGGATGGGTCGCACACCAGCAGAATCAGGTCGGCTTCTGCGAGAATAGCTTCATGAGCCGGACTTGTCCATGAGGACCCCAAATCCATGATGACCACCTGCCGGGAGATCCGGTCCAAAAGCAATCCTGCACAAGCGGAATCCCACTTTTCCAGGGTGCGGTTAGGAGCAAGCGGTGCCCACTCTGTACATCCCGTAACCCAATCCTTTGCTGCTCTTGCATCCCCTCCTTCTGACCCGAAGCAGACAAGCTCCGTCCAATACCTGTAGCCTTTGGGGGTATGCTGGTCCCCCATCAGGATGTGGTAGAGATCCGGGGCGGTCCCCGGCAACTCCAGCAGGGTGTGGGGCAGCTTCAGGGCATGGAGGCAGCGTGCCAGTGCTATGGCCGTAAAAGTTGCGCCGCTGCCGCTGGTCAATCCACCGACTACAATCCGCATTCTTGGCGGAGGGAGAGGTGCTGCGGATTTTGACTCTGTCATCGGAGTAGTCCTGCGGCCTGCTATTGACATTCCTTGCGCCGCTAAGGCACGAAGCTCGGTCTCCACCTCTGAAGCCCGCTGAAACCGCCTGGATGGCTCCTCCTCCAACAGTTTGCTGATCACCGCCTGTCCTTCCGGCGGCACCTCTCCGGGCAGAGCGCCCCGCTCTCCACCAGGATGCCGGGTTCCTCCCTCCAGCAGAAAATGCAATACCGCCCCCAATGCGTACAAATCGGTCCGGGCATCTGTCTGCCTGCCCAGCAGCTGCTCAGGGGATGCAAAGCCCAGTGTTCCCAAGCGGACAGTATCGGCATCCGCTCCTTGGTTGTAGTGCCGGGCTGTGCCGAAATCAATAAGCCGGACCCGCCCGTTCTCATCAAGCATCACATTAGACGGCTTTAGGTCCCGGTGGATAATGGGGACCGGCCGGCCTTCGTGCAAATAGGCCAGCACCTGGCACAATTCGATGCCGATGCTTGCCGCTTTCGCCCAGCTTAAGGGCCCTTGCTCCCGGAGAACCTGCAGCAGCGTTTGGCCTTGGATAAACTCCATCACCAAGTAGCATACGCCTTGGGCATTGGCCGGGATAAAATCTGTCACAGCAGCCAGCCCGGGATGACTGCATTCTGCCAGCACCCGCGCTTCCTTCGCCAGCAGCTCCTGCTGGGCTGGACCTGGCTTCAGTTCTTTAACAGCCCATTTTTTGCCGGGCAGCCGTTCGTCTTCAGCCAGAAACACCCGTCCCATACCGCCTTGTCCCAGCAGCTGGAGAATCCGGTACCGGTTCTCCAGCAGCCTGCCTGGCTGCAAAAATTCGGAGTCCTCCCTCACAGTCCCACTCCTTAAAAATGGTAATGGTCCTGATTATAGCGTCACATGGGGCAAATTGGCAAATGGATTTTTTGCGCAGCTGCGTTTGGAACACCCTGAACTTTGGGCCGATTGTCTCGAAGGGCGGTGGCTTACGGAACTCAGCGGCTCTTACACACTCAAAATCCGCGTTTGAGAAATTTAACGGAACTGGGAGACTCTTAGCGCATGTTTTGGGGGGCCAAGTCAGGAAATTCAGGCTGTAACGGTCGCTCATTTCCGTTAGCGTAAAAAAACCGTCAAATTCCACCTCTAAGCGTCGCCTAGTTCCCTTAGCGTATGCGTCATGCAATTGGT
>JAQSYT010000038.1 GCA_029256065.1 Paenibacillaceae bacterium | reverse complement strand
GGGCTTGAAGGCCGCTTTGTCGTTGGTATTCAGCCTGCTGCTATCCCTGGGGCTGTATGTCGGTTTGCTCAAATTGGCTTTGGCTCTGATGATGCGCATCGATATCAGTCTGGCGGCAGGGACGGTGATCCTGCCTGTTGGCTGTGCGGTTCTGCTGACTGCCGTTATTTTCCTGCTGCCGGCAAAGCTCCTGCGGCGTACGGAGGAATTCAGCGAATTGAGAGGGATGGTTTAAGCCGGATTAAGCATCGGTCTGACCGGAGGAGGATCTCCGTTCGAAGCCCATGTCCTCCAGAATCTTGGTCCGTTCCTCATGGCTGACGGTTTTGCTGATTTGGTGCAGCATCCAGACGTATCCGAAGGGGTCCTCGAACATGGCATTGGCGATGCCCATTTCCGGCATTTCAGTGACAGGCTGGATTTCCTTGCCGCCGGCGGTCATGGCTTTTTGGTAGGTTTCTTTGATATCGGGCACGGTGACGTTAAACCAAATGCTCTTGGGACTGTCCGCTTTGGGTGCAAACAAATGGTACTGGTGATTTTCGTCCAGCAGGTGGAACCGCGTGCCGTAAATGGTGAATACAACCTCATTTTGCCCTTTTACAAAATCGGACACTTCAATACGCTCCAGCTCATATACGCTTTCCAGCCAATTCAATGCCTCCAGGCTATCCGGAACTACAAGATCGATTTCCACACCCAACATGGCCCATTCACCTCTGTTTGTATTGGTTGTTATCCTCTTAAAGCTTACCCCATTTTAGAAAAAGATCATAGCTGGCAGCCGGAGCAGTCCCTTAGGAGGCTGCTTTTTTCGTGTTTTTTGCGAGTAGCAGAACCTGGCAGGGGAAATAATGAAGCGGAAAGGGGGATGCATATGCAGAAGCAAAATATCATTTTCAACCTGGACGATACGCTGATTGAATGCAATAAATACTTTCATCTCGTCAATGAGCAATATGCCGCACAGATGAAGGAGTGGTTCCCCGGCGTACCGATGGAATCGGTAAAAGCCAAGCAGATCGAGTACGACCTGACGGTGGTGGACAAAAACGGACTGACTGTAGACCATGTGCCCCAATCCTTTATGGCGGCCTACGGGTATTTCTGCAAGGAAACCGGAAGGGAGCCCCATGAGGAAGATTTGAAGAGGCTGGAGGAGCTTGGCTACAGTGTGTTTTCCATGCCTGTTGAGCCCCTTCCCCACATGTATGAAACCCTGGAGGAGCTGAAAACGGAGGGGCATGAGCTGTACCTGCATACAGGCGGCGAGGAGAAAAATCAGTGGCGCAAGATTACCCAGCTGCAGCTGGCTGCTTATTTTGACAACCGGGTTTTCATTTCCCGGCACAAGGATGTAAGTGCGCTGGCTAAAATTATGAACCAGATGGATTTTCAGCCGGCTGTCACCTGGATGGTAGGCAATTCCCTGCGGACGGATGTCCTTCCCGGGCTGGAGCAGGGCATTAATGTCATCTATATTCCTGCGTCCAATGAGTGGCATTACAATGTGGTGGATGTTGCGGTGAAGCCCAAGGGAGCCTTCCTTACGCTGACTGACCTTAGCCAGGTGGCGGCCGCCATTCGTGATTATGTTCTGGAGCATGGGGGAAACGGAATTGCCCCGGCTTTCCCTGATGGCATTGAGGAAGTCTGGCCCGATGCACCGTCCAGTTAGCTGACGGTGCGCTGATCCGATTCTTTTGAGAAGTGGACAATATGAGGTTATAAAATGCGGCCAGGCCCGTATACATATAGTACAAGTTGAACAAGTCCACTATCCGCGGGGAACAACCCGCGGCAAACAAGAGGAGGATTCAGGCATGAAACTGCAAACTGTGCTGCGGCTGGCCGCTGTGGCAACCGTCACCGCCATGCTCTCCACCGGCTGCTCCCTGATCAATAAGAAGGAGGGGGCACAATCCATTGATCCGCCTCCCACCGGCGCGGATGCCGCGGTTCAAACCTCCGCTGTTCCCGTCACCGCTGAAACCGGGAGGCAGGTTACGCTTTATTTCAAGGACCCCAAGGGAATGGTGGCACCGTTATCCGTCTACGTTCCGAAAACGCTGGAGGTGGCGCGGAAATCTCTGGAGTACATGGTGGAAGGCACGGCTGCCGTTCCTAACGGCTTCCAGGCTCTGCTGCCCAAGGGTACCGCTATCAAGGGAATCGATCTGAAGGCCGATCAGAAGCTGGCGGTTGTGGATTTCTCCAAGGAATTCAACACCTATAAGGCTGAGGACGAACGGAAGGTTCTGGAGGCTGTGGTCTGGACGCTGACAGAACTGGATAATGTGGAGAAGGTATCCATCCGGGTGGAGGGCAAGGAGCTGAAGCAGATGGCTCTTGGCAAAACACCGGTGGATACAGAAATGGGCCGGACCATGGGCATCAACCTGGAATTCGGCAGCGGGCTTAATCCCGGACAATCAGTTCCGGTAACCCTCTACTTCCAGAACAAAACGGCGGATGAGTTCAGCTATTATGTGCCGGTTACCCGGATGGTCAAACGTACCGAGGATATTGCTTCCGCTGCGGTAGAGCAGCTGATCAAGGGTCCGGACAGCAGCAAGGGTTTGGCCTCCGTGCTGGCCCCGGATACAGGACTGCTGCAAATCCAGCTGTCCCAGGATAACAGTGTGGTTACCGCCAACTTCAACGACAAGCTGCTGGGCTCCGACAAGCTGATCCCGGCCAGCGCTGCACACGCACTGATCCTGTCCCTGACGGAAACCACCGGCGCGGGCAAGGTGCAGCTGATGGTCAACGGCGACACCAAGGTGTCGGCTACGGACAAAACCAGCTACGCCAAACCTGTGGCTGCGCCGGACCATATTAACCCCGCTAAGATGTAGCGTGCGGGGTGGCAAGCGGAGGCGGCAGCTAACATGAGGCCGGCCGCACCGCCAATCACAGTAAATAAAGCAGTCTGCCCGGGTTCGCTTGGGCAGACTGTTTTTGCGTGGGGGCGGCACAGAGTGGGGCTGCAAAGCTCCGCTTCGCCACTCTCTCACTCCGCGCGGCCAGACCCTCGTTCTCCACCAGTCCCTCACTTTGCCCGGCCAGGGTGCTAACGGAACTGAGAAACCCTTAGCGGCGCAAAAGTCCGCTTTTGGAAATTTAACGGAACTGAGAGCACCTTAGTGGGGCCAGGAGGGGGCAGCAGAGGCATGCAGCAGTGTCTAAGTGTCTCACAGTTCCGTTACATCGGGAAAACAGCCCAATTAGTCGGTTAAGAGCCTCTCAGTTCCGCTACGCCGGCCACCCAGCCCACCACCAACTCCAGCCAGCCCCAGCCAGCCCCACCACCAATACCAGCCCCAGCCCCAACTTCAGCTCTAACCCGCTTTTGCCGCCTCATATTTTCGGGAGTGCCTCCATCTCCGAACATTCCAACTACTCTGCTTCATCACCGGTTACTCTGCTCCCATTACCTCCTACTCCGCCTGGTTATGGAGGCTCCTGAACTCCAGCGGGGTCAACCCCTCCCGTGCCCGGAAGCATTTGCCGAAGTAGCTGGTTTGGGAGAAGCCGGTTTCCAGCGCCACGGTTTTGACGGGCAGGCCGGTGGTGGCCAGCAGGCGTTTGGCGTGGAGCAGCCGGGCTTCCACCAGGAAGTCGGGGAAGGACATGCCGAAGGCTGCGCTGAATTTGCGGCTGAAGTGATGGGTGCTGTATCCGGCAACGGCTGCCGCCTGCTCCAGCGTCAGCAGCTCGTGGCTGTGGGCGCGGATATAGTTGGCGGCGGCCCGGAGCTTATCCGCGGACAGGTTGGCAGGTACGTTCATCTGGGTGGCGGCGGATTGCAGCCGGGTCAGAAGCTCGTAGAGGGTGGCGGCGGTGCTGTATTCGTCATCCACCTGGTAGGTCCGTCCTACATCCAGCAGCTTCTCCATAAGAGCTTCAATGGGTGCCAGGTTGGACAAGCCGAACAGCCACGGCTCATCCAGTCCTTTGCCGTTCAGCAGCTCATCAAGATGGACTCCGAAGAAGTGGACCCAGCGGATATTCCAGGGCTCCCGGGTATCCGAATGGTAGACTTGCCGCAACCCCGGTCCGTACAGAAAGCCTTGTCCCCGGGTCAGCTCGTAGGATTTGGTTTCGGTGTGGAGGAAACCCTTGCCCTCCAGCACAATATGCAGGTTGTAATTCCGGTTCATATTGTTTTCGGTGGTCCTGTACTCCCGGTTGGCCCGGTGCTCAGGATAATCGCTATAGCCTCCGATAAAATCCGGAAAGCAGATATGCCGGGGAAAAACCGGCTTGGGCAAAAAAATATGCTCCCGCATAAGACACCCCGCTGAAACGCAAAATTTTGATACACATCATTTATATAGCTGCTGGATTCATAGTGTATAGAATAATGCAAAGAACCACGTATAACAATATTTTAATACCGTTCGCATGATTTTGTCATTTCAAACTTGACAGGCCATGGCTACAATAAAGGTGACTAATGACGGGAAGGACGTGTGGTTTCGTGGGAAAATCAATACGCATGGACAAATTGACATTGGGCGTGTGCTACTATCCCGAGCACTGGCCGGAGGAGCTGTGGGAGGACGATTTCCGCAGGATGCGGGAAGTGAATATTTCTGTGGTGCGGATGGCGGAATTCGCTTGGGCGATTTTCGAGCCGGAGGAGGGACGGTTTGATTTCAGCATGTTCCGGCGGGTTCTGGATCTGACGCACCGCTACGGGTTGAAGGTGATTCTGGGCACGCCAACCGCAGCGCCCCCCGCCTGGCTGACCCACAAGTACCCGGAAGTGCTCAATGCGGATGTGAAGGGCGATCTGTACCGGCACGGTCTAAGGCGCCATACCAACTACAGCAGCCCGAAATACCGGGAGCTGTGCCAGGTGATTGTCCGAAGAATGGTAGAGGCCTACAAGGATCATCCCGCTGTCATCGGCTGGCAGATCGACAATGAATTCAACTGCCATATGGATGTGTTTTACGCCGAAACCGACCATATTGCCTTCCGGGAATGGCTGAGAAACAAGTACGGAGCACTGGACAAGCTGAATGAAGCGTGGGGCACCATTTTTTGGAGCCAGACCTATACCGCCTGGGAGCAGGTTTATCTCACCCGGCACATGGTCAGCCGTTCCCCCAATCCCCATCTGGCCTTGGACGAAAAACGGTTCATCTCCGCCGTTACCATTTCCTTCGCCAGACTGCAAACGGATATTATCCGGGAACTGGCGCCGCAGCATTGGATTACCACCAACGGCATGTTCGGACACCTGGATAATCATGAAATGACGGATGAGCTGCTGGATTTCTTTTCCTATGACTCCTACCCGCAGTTCGGCTCTCTGGATTCGGGAGCGGATGAAACCCCTCTATTGGATCGGGCATGGAGTATGAAATTGTCTCAGGTCCGATCCATCTCCCCGAATTTCTGCGTGATGGAGCAGCAGTCGGGACCAGGCGGCTGGGTGGATGGGATGGCCATGGGTACACCGAGGCCGGGCCAAATCCGCTTGTGGTCTTACCAATCCGTGCTGCATGGAACGGATCTGCTGGTTTATTTCCGCTGGCGGACGGCGACGGTTGGTACTGAGGTATACTGGCATGGGATAAATGATTACCACAACCGGCCTAACCGCCGGGTGCGGGAGGTTGAACAGATCGGTGGAGAATTCGCCCGGTTGGGAGAGAAACTGATCGGGTCAACCTACCAGGCCGAGGTTGCCGTTATGCAGGATTACGACAACAGCTGGGACGGAGAGCTGGATGCTTGGGTCGGACCTCTGCAGCGCCAGAGCATCCGCGCCTGGTATAAGCGGCTCCAATACCGCCACATTCCGGCGGATATGATTACTCTGCGGCAGACCACCACCCTGGAGGAGCTGGCTGCATATAAGGTTATCGTGTATCCGCACCCGGCTATTATGACCGATGAGACCGCAGCGCTTCTCACCCGGTATGCGGAGCAGGGGGGCACTGTCATCTTCGGCGCCCGTACCGGCTTCAAGAATATCCACGGTCACTGCTATATGCGGCCTTTCCCGGGACCCGTTGCCGGGTTATGCGGCATTACAGTGGAGGACTTTACGCTGGTGAAGGGGACCGTTGCTCCGGCGGAGCTTCGCTGGCAGGGCAGCCGTCTTCCGGCGGGCGCAAAAGCCCCCGGCTTCAACGAAATCCTGCAGGTGGAGGACCCCGGGGCAGAGGTGCTGGCGGAATATGCATCCGAATATTATGCGGGCAAGCCTGCGATGACGCGGCGGACCGTCGAAAAGGGGCAGGCCTGGTATTACGGCGCGGCATTCTCGGAGACCGTGGTGGATGCCATTATCGATGAGCTGGGGCTGGCTTCTCCGGCGGACCGCTTCCTGGAAGCCCCGCCTGAGGTGGAGCTGGGCATCCGGGCCACGGGGGACAAGCGTTTCCTGTTTGCCCTGAATTATTCCGCGGAGCCTGTCTTAATCCGACTGAAGGCCCCGCTGAAGGACCTGCTGTCGGGAGCGGCCCTGGAGCAAGAAGCCACCTTGCCACCTTATGGCGTGTGGATTCTGGAGCTGCCGGAAGCGGCGGAGTAATTTGCTGCCGGAAACGGGAAAAAGGAGCTGCTGCCAGTTTTAGTCGGATAGTAGCGCTGTGCTGTGTATCACCAAACAAACTGGCTTCCGAGCAGGCTGTACCCTTATACGAAAATGATGCGCTCCCATTTTCATGATTGGCGATGGCTGTTAGGCCGTGGGCGATTCTAACGGCGGCAGGAGCCGCTATTTGTCTGAAAAACGGGGTCGAAAAAATGTAACGGAAGTGAGCGCCGCTATTTGCCTCCGAAACGGGCAATTCTTGCCCAATTGGTGGAAATAGCGGCTTTGGCCGCCGTTAGCCTGCGGAAGCTGTCCATTTGGGGTAAATAGCGGCTTTCACCGCCGTTAGCCTTCCCGGCATCCATTAGCCCCGCCGCGGTGCGGCATTCCGCCCCGCACAACAAAAAAGGAGCTGTCCCAGCAGAGAAATCTGTTGGTGAGGACAGCTCCTTTGTCATATACCGCTTACACTTTGCCGCCGCTTCCGCCCGTGAAGCGGCTATTCCTGCGGCTTCCCGGTGGAGCTGCGGATGATCAGCTCGGAGGGAAGCACAATTTTGCGCGTGCTGGCGGGGGCGCCGGACTGGATCCGCTCGATGAGCAGCTGCATGCCGAGAAAGCCCATATCGTAGGCGGGCTGCTTCGCCACCGTCAGGAAAGGATTATAATCCGGGATGATGTCCGGATCATCGAAGCAGGTGACGGCCATCTCCTCCGGCACGCGGATCTGAAGGGTGCGCAGAGCCCGCAGCGTGTTCACGCCGATGAAGTTGTTGGCCGCCAGAATGGCGGTGGGCCGTTCCCCCTGCTGCAGAGAAACCAGCTTGGCGATAATCTCGTCGAAGTTGTCCTGCTTGAAGTGGGTTTCAATCATATAAGCCGGATTGGGCTCAATCCCGGCAAGCTGCAGCGTTTCCCGGAAGGCCTGGTCCCGCTCCCGCACATTAGAGAGGGAGGAGGGCCCGTTGATAAAGGCAATCTTCCGGTGACCCAACGCAATCAGGTGCTGCACCAGCTGGCGGGTGGTCTGGAAGTTGTCGCCGGAGATAGAGTCTGCGGGCACCTGTGGAATAGTACGGTCCACATAGACAAACGGAATACTCCGCTTCACCAGCTTTTTGACATGGCCGGCGGATGCCTCGCCGGAGGGCACCAGCAGCACACCGTCCACTCCTGCGGACATGAGCATGCCGATATATTGGGACTCCTTGTCCGGATTTTCATCGGTATTTCCCAGAATCAGATGGTAGCCCAGCTGCAGGGCCTTGTCCTCCGCCCCCCGGGCAATATTGGTGAAGAAGGGGTTGGAGATATCGGGAATAACCAGCGCCACCAGCCTGGTTTCCTTGGAGGTCAGGCTGCGGGCCTGCTTATTGGGCACATAGTCCAGCTCGCGGATCACCTCCTCCACCTTCAAACGGGTGGATTCCTTGATCAGCGGCGATTTGTTGATGACACGGGAAACGGTCATAGGAGAAACGTTAGCCCGTTTGGCAATATCGTATATGGTGACCATAAAGGGGACTTCTTCCTTTCGGCTTCTGCTTATTACTTATTACTTATTACCCATGATGAAACAAACCCGGAGAATTTTCAAGTCCCATATGGTTGACCGGGATAGTTCGCGATGTTATTATTTTGTTATCGGTAACATAAAACATCAGAAAGGAGATATGAGATGAACATCACCCGAATGATCGACCTGTCCCAGGAGCTGTACCACAACTGCCCGGTCCTGCCGGAATTTGCTCCGCCGAAGCTGGACTATATCCTGGTGGGGCCCCGGGACGGCTGGAATCTGGAGCAGCTGACCATGAATCTGCACACCGCAACCCACATGGATGCGCCCGCCCACATGGCCGACTTCCGGCTGACCTTGGACGCTATCCCTGTGGAACGGTTCCAGGGCAGGCTGGTTGTGCTTGATATGAGCGGGAAACAGCCCGGGGAACCGGTGACGGTGGCGGACCTGGTGCCTTACGCAGACCGGCTGTCCGGGGAGCCGGTGGTTTTCCTGTATACAGGCTGGGGAGAGAAACGCTCCTGGACCAGGGAATTTATTTATGAATCCCCCTATCTCTCCAGGGAAGGCGCCGGATATTTGGCAGAGCAGGGGGTGCGGGGAGTGGGCATCGACCACTTCAGCATCGGGGGTACCGGCCCGGACAATGAGGAAACCCACCGGGCCTTGCTAGGTGCGGGAATATGGATCGCAGAGGGTTTGCAGCTGAATGATCCGGCTCTGCTGAAGGGCCAGTGGCATGTCTTTTCCCTTCCGGTCAAAATCAGAGACAGCAGCGGAGCCCCGGCAAGAGTTGTCGCCATCCAATGGAAGGAAGAGGAGTAATTACGAATGAAGTACCGCAGATTAGGCAAAACAGATTTGAATGTGCCGGTTTTGAGCTTTGGAGCCTCTTCTTTGGGCTCTGTTTTCCATGAAACTGACGATAGTGAAAGTATCCGCACTGTCCATACAGCCTTGGACTGCGGCATGAATTATCTGGACGTCTCCCCCTATTATGGGTTCTTGAAGGCGGAGCGGGTGCTGGGCCAGGCCTTGAAGGGTTTTCCCCGGGACAGCTATATTCTCAGCACCAAGGCCGGGCGTTACGGAGAGGACCAATTTGATTTCTCCTACAACCGCATTCTCCGAAGCGCAGAGGAAAGCATGCAGCGGCTGCATACGGATTACCTGGATATTCTGTACCTCCATGACATCGAATTCGCCGATGTGAACCAAATTATAGAGGAAGCGCTGCCTGCCCTGCAGGAGCTGAAGACACAAGGGAAAATCCGGTATACCGGGATTTCGGGACTGCCCTTGTCCATTTTCAAAAAAGTGTTGAAGGCGCATCCCGTGGATGCGATCCTGTCCTACTGCCATTATTCGCTTAATGACGATTCGCTGACGGAGCTGCTTCCCGGACTTGCCGCAGCCGGGACAGGGCTGGTGAATGCCTCCCCGCTGTCCATGGGGCTGTTGACCGGCAACCCGGTCCCCGCCTGGCATCCGGCGACCCCACCCATCCGGGAAGCCTGCCGGAGGGCATTTGAATTTTGCGAAGCCCAAGGCTATTCCCTGCCCAAGCTGGCCATTCAATTTTCCGTCGGCCATCCCGGCATCCCCACAACTCTGGTGAGCACAGCAAGCGCGGAGAATATCCGCCGGAATGCCCTTTATGCCCTGGAGGAGCCGGACATGGACATCATGGGGAAGGTGCTGGAGATTCTGAAGCCTGTGCAGGGTTTATCCTGGCAAAGCGGCAGACCGGAGCATAATGAGGAGGTGCGGATAAGATGAAAAGCATCGTATGTGTGGAGCCGGGGCGTTTCGAAATGAGGGAGATGCCCGTTCCTGTCCCCGGTCCGGGAGAAGCGCTGATTCGGATTCTCCGGGTGGGAATTTGCGGAACTGACCTGCATGCCTACAGGGGCAAACAACCGTATTTTGAATATCCCCGGGTGCTGGGGCATGAACTGTCCGGCGAAATCGTAGAGATAAATGGGCAGGACCCGGATTTGGCCCCTGGTGACCCAATATGCGTGATTCCGTATGTGCATTGCGGGGATTGCATCGCCTGCCGCAGCGGCAAAACCAACTGCTGCACCAGGATGAGCGTGATGGGTGTGCATCAGGATGGGGGCATGCGGGAATATATGACCGTTCCCCTGCGGCATCTGGTTAAAGCAGAGGGACTGGCTCCCGAGCAAGCCGCCATTGTGGAATGCCTCTGTATCGGCGCCCATGCCGTCAGGGTGGCAGACGCCCGTCCCGGCAGCTGGGTAATGGTTATCGGCGCAGGGCCAATCGGCTTGGGCGCCATGCGGCTTGCCAAGCTGGCGGGAGCGCGGGTCATCGCCATGGATATCAATGAGGAACGGCTGCGCTTCTGCAGGCAGTGGGCTTCCGTGGATGAAACGGTAACCGCCGGGCAGGAAGCAGTGGCAGCAGTGGAGAAGATAACAGGAGGAGATTTTCCAGTTGCTGTCATTGACGCCACCGGCAACAGCGGCTCCATGGAGCAGGCCCTCCACTTTGTGGCCCATGGGGGCAGGCTTGTGTACGTGGGTTTGGTGAAGTCGGATATTACCTTCCATGACCCCGATTTCCACAAGCGGGAAATGGCCATTATGGGCAGCCGCAATGCCATGCGGCAGGATTTCCTGGATGTGATTGAGGCGATACGGACAGGTAAAATCAATACGGATTCCTTTATTACCCACCGGGCAAGCTTTGCGGACATGATCGGACAATACGAGGAGTGGCTCCGCCCGGAGTCAGGCGTCATCAAGGCCATTGTGGAGCTGTAGCAAGCGTATTTGAAAAGGCTATCATTTTTTCATTCCTATAAAAGGTGGTACAGTTCATGACTCTTCTATCGGAAACGGCAATGTGGTTTGATGCCCCAGCCCAGGTGTGGGAGGAGGCGCTGCCTGTTGGCAACGGTTGTCTGGGCGGCATGGTGTATGGAACGGTGGAGCAGGAGCAGATTCAATTCAATGAGGATTCCGTCTGGTACGGCGGACCGCGGGACCGCAACAATCCCGACGCCTTGGAGAATCTGCCGCTGATTCGGCAGTTGCTGTTTGAGGGCAGGCTGAAGGAGGCCCACCAGCTGGCGGAGATGGCCTTCTCCGGCACACCGAGAAGCCAACGGTATTATTTGACCGCAGGCGATCTGATGATCCGCTTCGAGCATCCTGCCGGAGAGCCGCTCCACTACCGGAGAGAGCTGGATTTGGAGCAGGCGCTTGCCTCCACTTCCTACCAGTGCGGAGGTGTAGCCTTCCGCCGGGAGGTGTTCAGCAGCTTCCCCGGTCAGGTGATGGCCATCCGGCTGACCGCTGACCGGCCTGGGGCGCTGACCTTTACGGCCCGGTTCGAGCGCAAGAAGGGGCGGCATGTAGATGCCGTCTACAAGCACAGCCCAGATACTCTGGTTATGGCCAATGACTGCGGCGGACGGGACGGGGGCAGATACACCGCCGTGGTCAAAGCGGTTGCCGCAGGCGGCAGCGTCCGGGTCATCGGCGAGCACCTCCGGGTGGAGCAGGCGGATGAGGTGACGCTGCTCCTGGCTGTGGCAAGCACCTTCCGGCATCCGGAGCCGGAGCAGCATTGCTTTGGCCTCCTGGAGCAGGCGGCAGCCCTGCCGTATGCGCTGCTGAAGGAGCGGCATACCGCCGACTACCGTGCGTTGTTCCAGCGGGTCACCCTTCACCTGGGAGGCCAGATTCCGTCTGAAGAGAATCCGGACAGCTTGCCCGTCCCCAAACGGCTGGAGCGGGTGAAGGCAGGGGCAGATGATCCGGGCCTCTTCACCCTGTACTTCCAGTTCGGCCGTTACCTGCTTATTTCCTGCAGCCGTCCGGGCGGTTTGCCCGCCAACCTCCAGGGCATCTGGAATGAGTCCATGACGCCTCCCTGGGATGGCAAATTCACCATCAACATCAACACGCAGATGAACTATTGGCCTGCCGAAACCTGCAACCTGGCGGAATGCCACGAGCCCCTGTTCGATCTCATCGAGCGGATAATCCACAAGGGGCGCATTACCGCACAGACCATGTACGGCTGCCGCGGTTTTGTGGCGCATCATAACACGGACATCTGGGCGGATACGGCGCCCCAGGATATTTACGGACCGGCTACCCAGTGGGTAATGGGCGGTGCATGGCTGACCCTGCATGCCTGGGAGCATTACCGCTTTAATCCCAATGAAGCAACCCTTAAACGGGCTTACGCTCTTATGAAGGAAGCCGCTCTGTTCTTTACTGATTTTCTGGTGGAAAGTCCGGAGGGTTTCCTGGTTACGGCTCCTTCCGTTTCCCCGGAGAACCGTTACAGGCTGCCCAACGGGGAAGCGGGGACCCTTTGTTACGGGCCGTCCATGGATACCCAGATTATTACTGAGCTGCTGGATGCCTGTGTGGAGGCCGCCGGGGTTCTGGGCACCGACGGGGACCTGCGTGAAGAATGGCAGTCCATCCGCTCCAGGCTGCCGGCCATGAAAATCGGCCAACACGGACAGCTGCAGGAGTGGCTGGTGGACTATGAGGAAATGGACCCCGGCCACCGCCACATCTCCCATCTGTTCGCCCTGCATCCCGGCTCCACCATCAGCCCGGGGCAAACCCCGGAATTGGCGGAGGCCGCCAGAGTGACCCTGCAGAGCCGCCTGGCCAACGGAGGCGGACATACCGGCTGGAGCCGGGCATGGATCATCAACTTCTGGGCCCGTCTGCTGGATGGGGAGCAAGCTTATTCCCATACCAAGGAGCTGCTCAAAAAATCCACCCTGCCCAATCTGTTCGACAACCATCCGCCCTTCCAGATTGACGGCAACTTCGGCGCTGTGGCAGGTATTGCCGAGATGCTGGTGCAAAGCCATCTGGATTATGTTCAACTGCTGCCTGCGCTGCCGTCCCAGTGGTCTGCCGGTGCGGTCACAGGCCTGCGGGCCAGAGGCGGGTTTACAGTGGACCTCCAGTGGGAGGAGCATAAGCAGGCGAAAGCGGCAATCACCTCTGTGAACGGCAACAAGCTCCGGCTCTATGCCGAAGGCAAGCTGCGGGTTACCCGCGCCGACGGCACAGAGGTGGCAGCTCAGCAGCACGGCAGCCTTCTGGAATGGCCCACAGCTCCAGGTGAAACGTATTTCATCCAAGCGTAATCAGCGCCGCGGCACATTGTAATCCGGTCACTATCGTCAACCCCGTCTATCTGTGGTAGAATGGGGTTGACTTTTTTTGTTACCGATAACATAACCTTGTGCCGTAAGGCCTTATAACTTCTGCATATATAAATTCTGCACATAAAGATTGGAAATTGAAGCGCTTCCGCAATTGGTGTAACATTCGTTTTGCGGCTCACAACCGATATGCGGAAGGGGGGAAGATCAACATGGCAGAAACGGAATTGCTTATTCAATCAAGACGGCAGGGAGGGAAAGCAAACTTAGCGGGGTACTTCGCAATGCTGCGCAAGGACTTCCGCAAAAACAAGTACATCTATTTTTTAGGTTCGTTTGGAATCGCTTACTTTTTGATTTTCAGCTACATTCCCATGTATGGCGTCATCATTGCATTCAAGAATTATTCCCCCGTTAAAGGAATTATGGGGAGCCCATGGATCGGCTTTCATCACTTTGTGGACTTTTTCCAAAGCTTTTATTTTTTACGGCTAATCCGGAATACGCTGCTGATCAATGTGTATGAACTGATATTCGCGTTTCCGGCGCCCATTATTCTGGCGCTGCTGCTGAATGAGGTGCGCAGCTCCTACTTCAAGCGTGTGGTGCAGACCATTACCTATTTGCCCCACTTTGTTTCCGTGGTGGTCATCAGCGGCATGATCGTGGATTTCTCCCGGAAGGCCGGGCTCTTCAACAAAATTCTCGGCTTCTTCGGAGTGGAACCGCAAAACCTGCTGCTGGACCCGTCGCTCTTCCGGACCATCTTCATCGGATCAGGCATCTGGCAGGGCGTCGGATGGGGCTCTATCATCTATTTGGCCGCCCTGACGGCCATTGATACACAGCTGTACGATGCCGCAACCGTGGACGGCGCCAACCGCTGGAAGCAGATGCTCCATGTTACGCTGCCCGGCATCATGCCCACCATTGTGATTCTGCTGATTCTGCGCATCGGCGGCATGATGAACGTAGGCTTCGAGAAGGTGATTCTATTGTACAATTCCCAGACCTACGAAACCGCTGATGTGATCTCCAGCTTCGTCTACCGGCGGGGCATACTGGAGGCCAACTACAGCTACAGCACGGCAGTCAATCTGTTCAATTCGGTTGTGAACTTCCTGCTGCTGGTCTTGGCCAACAAGATCAGCCGGAAAGTGAACGAAACCAGCCTATGGTAAGAGGTGAGCGCTATGATCAAACGCAGTTTGGGCGATAAAATCTTTGATATGTTCAATGTGCTGCTGCTTTGTACCCTGATGCTGGTTACGCTGTATCCGTTCCTCTACGTGATCTTCGCCTCGTTGAGCGTACCGTCGGAGCTGGTCAAGCACAGCGGGATTCTTTGGAAGCCCCAGGGCTTCTTCACGGAGGGCTACAAGCTGGTGCTGAAGAACCCCATGATCATCATCGGGTACAAAAATACGCTATTTTATGTGGTAGCAGGCACCATTCTGAATGTGCTGTTTACAGCCTTATTCGCTTTTGTCCTGTCCAGGCGGGATTTGTATTGGAAAAAATACATGATGATGATGGTTGTGGTGACCATGTTTTTCAGCGGCGGCATGATTCCAGGCTATATTCTGGTGAAAAACCTGGGGATGCTGGACACCCGCTGGGCTCTGATCGTCCCCGGCCTGATCGCCACCTGGAACCTGATCATCATGCGCACGTCCTTCCAGTCCATTCCCTATGAGCTGGAGGAGGCTGCCAAGATTGACGGCGCTTCGGATTTCCGGGTGTTCTTCCAGATCATTCTGCCCCTGTCGGTTCCGCTGCTTGCGGTTATGGTGCTGTTCTACGGAGTGGGACACTGGAATTCCTGGACGGGCGCATTGATTTATCTGCGGGACCGGGAGCTGTTCCCCCTGCAGCTGGTGCTCAGGGAAATTCTCATCGAGAACAGCACGGGCGATACCACCAACCTGTCCACCACTACAGGGGATCCGTTCCTGGGGGAAGTGGTGAAATACGCCACCATCATAGTGGCGACAGTTCCGATTCTGGTTTTGTATCCGTTCATCCAGAAGTATTTCACCCAAGGTGTCATGATCGGGGCATTGAAGGGATAAGAAGCAGCAACCAATAACGATAACGGGGGGATTTCCATGAAAAAAAAGGGTTATGCAATCAGCTCGCTGTCTGTTCTGCTGGCGGCTTCGGCATTGGCGGGATGCGGCAATGAGGATTCGTCCGGCGATTCCAAGGGCTCGGAGGCCACCAAAGGCGCTCCCAAGGAGATCAGCTTCCTCTGGAACGGCAAGTTCTCCAGCAAGATCCCGGAGCTGAAGGGCTACGGCGATGTGGAGGCCTACAAGGAGATCCAGAAGCGGACCAACATCAATCTGAAGATTCAGGACAACGATACGGCAAACCTGTCCCAATTCAATATTATGCTGGCCTCCGGCACCTACCCGGATATTATCTATGTGCCCGGCAGCTACCCCGGCGGCATTGCCAAGCTGGTGGAGGACGGTGTGGCCATCCGGCTGAACGAATTAATCGACAAGTACGCCCCCAACTACAAGAAGCTGCTGGATGAAAACCCGCAAATTAAAAAGCAGGTCATGCTGGATGACGGCACCATCGCCAAGTTTCCCCAGGTGAACCTGGATCTCCGCCGGAATGCCTGGAGCGGCACCATGATCCGCCAGGACTGGCTGGATAAGGTGGGCTTGAAAACCCCGACCACCATCGATGAGTGGTATACGGCCTTGAAGGCCTTCAAGAACACGGATTTGAACGGCAACGGCAAGCTTGATGAAATTCCGTTGGGGGACCAGAACAGCTTCGGAAGCATTGCCTCCTTCAGTACAGCATATGGTCTGCTTACCTCCTTCCAGCTCAACCCGAACACAGGTAAAGCTGCTTTCGGCCCTTACGAGCCGGCATTTAAGGATTTCCTCACCACCATGCGGAAATGGTACCAGGAGGGGCTCATCGACAGCGAGTTCGCCGCTACGGACAAGAAGGGCTTCGAGGCCAAATTCTCCAACAATATGGTAGGCGCTTACGGCGGCACCATCACAGGCATCAATACCTACAAGAACCAGCTTATGGCCACGGTCCCCAGCTTTAAGCTGGTAGGGGTCAACCCGCCTTTGGGACCGGCCGGCAAATCCTACAGTGGAGCCGGGCAACTGGCCCAGTATGTGCCTCTGGAGGGAGCGGTGGTCAGCTCCCAGGCCAAGGATAAGGAAACCGTGATGAAGATGCTGGACTTCATGATCAGCCCGGAGGGCAGCGATCTGCAGAACTGGGGCATTGAGGGAGTCAGCTACAAGGTGGAGAACGGGAAGAAGAAGTTTACCGATGAGGTATTGAAGAATCCCACCTATGAGGCGAGAGTGGCCGTTTCCCGGTATGCCTACCCTACATCGGGTATGGTCAAGGTGATGGACTTCGATGCCTGGGCTTCCTTCGAGCTGCAGTATCCGGAAGCGGTGGAGGCCAATGACCGGTGGTACAACGCGGATAAAGCCCTGCTGCTGCCGCCCCTGCTTTTCAAGGGGGATGAAAGTCAGGAAATCAGCAAAATCATGAGTGAAGCCGACACCTACATGAAGGAAATGGTCATCAAATTTATTATGGGCAATGAATCCCTGGACAACTACAGCAAGTATACCGACACCCTGAAGAAAATGAATATCGAAAAGGCCGTTCAAATTTATCAGGCCGCCTACGAGCGGTATCAAAAGAGATCGTAGCGTACCAAGGTTATTCAAGTGCAGGTTGGAAACAAAACTGTTTCCAGCCTGTCTCCATTTTCTGATTAGGAGGATGAGGATGCGGGCCAATGCTTACCGCTTTTTTATCAAATATTTGTCCTCTTATCTGATTTTGCTGCTGATTCCCATTACTGTGCTGACTCTGGCTGTGAACAACCTGTTCGTCCACAGGCTTCAGGAGGAGGTGATCTCCGGCAACCTGAATAATCTGGACAAGGTGCGCTACGTCATGGACGATCAGCTGAAGTGGATTGAGGATATGACCCACCAGCTGCTTCTGGACGACAACAGCCTGTACCAATACCGGATTTCCGACCAATGGGGCTATAAGGCCTGGGGAATTACCCGTGAGCTTAAACGCTTCCAGCGCCTCAGTCCCTTTATTCATGAAATTTGGCTGTATTACAAAAATGAGCAAGCCGTATTCACCAGCAGCGGGGTGTATACTCTGCCTGTACTGGCGAAGCAGATTTACAGCTTTGAGGATCTTGGCGAGCAGGAGCTGGACTACCATCTGAACGGGCTGAACCAATCGGTTATCCTGCCCCCCGGGAAGGATGCCATATCGGGTAAAAGCTATCTGCGGATGTTCGTTCCCCTCTTTCCCAACCAAAAGCAATCCTATGGCACATTGGCTTATCTGATTAACGAAGAAGCCATCCGGCAGCTGCTCTCCTCCTATGATGTGACGGAGGGCTCCACCTGGGTGTTCGAGCAGAAAAACCGGCTGGTTACCGGTATCGGCACGGAAGCAGGCCCCTCCGGAGAAGCGGTGACGGAGCTGGTCCGGAATAATAAGGACCAAAATTATCAAAAAGTGGATATAGAAGGGGAAGAATATTATTTATTTGTGGTAACCTCTAAACAAACGGGCTGGAAATACGCTACCCTGCTTCCGGTCCGGCATGTACTCCACAAGGTGGAGCAGGCACAGAAATGGTTTACCTACGGGGTAGCGGCTCTGGTACTGCTGGGCGGAGGGATTATTTATGCCAGCATGCTGGTCAATTACAGGCCCATTCACCGGCTGCGCAAGGAGAGCATTCAAGCCTTGTCCCACCGGGGCAATACCGGCAATGAGCTGGATACAGTTAGAGATGCCCTGCACAGTCTCCTGGTCCGGAACCGGGAGCTGGACCAGCGGGTGAAGAATCAGGCCGGGGCAGCGAAAAACCAATTGCTGCTTTCCTTGTTGAAGGGGGAATTCGATGACCCCGCGGAGCTGGAGGAATCGGGCTTGGAAATCGGGCTTCCGGTAAGCTGCCGTCAGGTTGTGATTGCCATTGTGGAATTTCCCCCGCGCCTGGGGGCGGAGAAGCGTCCGGCGATCCAGGATATGGAGAGGCTGTTTCCAGAGGAGTGCCCGGCATACGGAATGGTGCATGTGGAGCCGAACCGGTGTATCTTCGCCGTGTCTGTCAATGACCTTGAACCGGAAGAGATCGGTCTGATTATCCGGCATTTCCAGGAGTCGCTAAGCAGCCGGAACCAGATTCCCGTTACCGTCGGGGTAGGCGGCAAAGCTTTGGTTTCCAACGCTCCCCAGTCCTATCTGGAGGCGCAAACGGCCATCGGCTACCGGTTTATCCAGGGCTTGAACCGGGTGATCTTTTTTTGGCAGATTCCCATCACCTCAAGCAGTGTCCACCCCTTTCCCTATGGGGATATGGAGGGGCTCTTAAAGGCGGTCCGCTCCGGCAGCACACCCAAAATCGAAGCCAGCCTTAGTCAGCTGCTGTCCTTTATCAAGCAGAACCAGCCTCCTCTGATTGTTGCCAGAGGACTGTGCTTTGAGATGATCCGGCTGATCAACGGAGTTTGGAGGGAGCTGGGGCTGGATGATCCCAATTCCGACCGGTACCCTGATATTTTTACTATTGAGCGTCTGGAAACCATCGATGAGTTCGAAAATCTGATTATGGGGCTAAGCCGGGATTTGTGCCAGGCCTTCGGCAGCGGGCCGCCGCCGGAGGAGGGGAAGGCCGGGGAGGGCTGCGCAGCCCGTTCCGTAGACCTGATGATCAGCTATATCCACGCCCATTTTGACCAGTGCGAGTTTTCCCTGCAGGGTATGGCCGAGCAGTTCGGCATGGCGCTGCCCAATCTGGGCCAGTTCTTCAAGGAACGGACCGGGCAGAATCTGCTGGAGTATGCCACCCAGCTGCGGATGGAAAAGGCCAAGCATCTGCTGGCTGCCACACAGCTGCCCCTAAAAGCCATCGCCGAGGAGGTGGGCTATTACAATGTCTCCAGCTTCATCCGCCGGTTCAAGCAGCTCAGCGGTCAAACGCCGGGGGAATACCGGACCAATGCCGATGAGCATATGAAATAATTATTGACCGGAGGCCGCTAAGTCCATATTTTTTGAGAACAATGCCGGAGAATGGATAAATATTCCCGGGAAACCGGCTTGCTGGGATACCACCCAATCAATTCACTTGGCTTGGTCATAGTATGGAGCAACTCGGGAGAGAGGAGGGAACAAACATATGGCGCAATTCCTCGATATGGCGACTGCAGTAAACTCCGGCAACACCGGATATCCCAATACGGCCCTGACCGGATCCGCCGAACTGTTCGGACAGATCGGACTCCACACAAACTCAACGGTCAATCCGGTGGTACTGCTTGGCGGCACTGTCGGCCTGACGGGAGAGGACGGAGATCCCTTCCAGATTTTTATCGTCAGGGGCCAAACCTTCAATGCGGACAATATTATTTATTATGCTCAGGGTACAGTCTCTATTTCGGAAGGGAACGAACTGCATTCCTTCGAAACAGCGGATTTTGCACCGCCTGCACAGCCGCTTATCAACTATTCGGCTTATATTGTAGGTGTATCCACAACAATCCGCAGCGGGCCGGAGTCCTTCTACGGCATCGCCTCCACAAGATGACGGCAGGCCGTCTTGGAAGGCCGCAACGCCAAAAGCCTTCAACCGCTGCTGCGGTTGAAGGCTTTTTGTGCGCTTGGCAGCGCATCGACTAACGAGTGAAAGTCTCAAGCATACCGTAAGTGGCGGAAGTGCATAGTTAACCCCTAGTGCTCTGGCCGTGAGGCAGGGTGCGGAGGAGGGGAAGGCAAACCCCGGAACAGGCGGCATACCAAGTTGGCTGGCGAAGCCGGATAACCCTGCAAAAAAAGGGAGTGTCCAAAACCACTAAAGAATTTTTTTTTTGTGGCTTCGAAAGTTAGGAGGACTGGGTCCGGGGGAAAGTCGATTGACGTAACCCAAGGAGATCTCATCGTTCCCGCCAGTACGGCGGTAACCCATGTGCAAAGCCGTGACGGCCGAGACAAGGCTACGGACGGTGAGAGGTCAGACGTAGGGATAGTAGTGAAAAAGCTTGCCGGAAAAGCCGCAAAGGCAAGTGAAACGATGCCTAGTCGTCGTTGCAAGCACCGACCCAAAAGGCGGAGACTTGTGCGAAGCCCGAAACCAAGGAAGAAGAGAGATTGCGGGAAGCCATGTACCAGGCAGGAGCCGGGGAGCCAGGAAGCGCGAAGAGCCGGGGAATGAACATAAGGAGAAGCCGTCTGGGGCGAGTACCGACAGGGAAGCGGAGATTGCCGGCAGGCTACAAACCGTGGAACTGCAAGGGAAGGAGAACGGGCATGGGGAACCAAGAGCAAGCCAATCTGTCTCGTGAAGGAGTAAAGAAGCAAGAAGGACGAAAATGGTACAGCCTCATCGACAAGATGTGGGCGAAGCCAAACCTGGAGGAAGCCTTTAAAGAGGTGAAGCGAAACGGAGGAGCGGCAGGGATAGATCGAATGACCATCAAGGCATTTGAATCGGAGTTGGAACACCATCTAGAAGTGCTTCAACAGGCGCTGAAGAACAAAACCTATCGGCCAAAGCCGGCTAGGCGCGTCTACATCCCGAAAGCAGACGGAACGCAAAGACCACTGGGGATTCCTACCGTGAGAGATCGAGTTGTACAAGCCGCGGCAAAGCGAATACTGGAGCCCGTATTTGAAGCGAAGTTCATGGACTGCAGCTACGGTTTCCGACCGGAGAGAAGTGCGCATATGGCACTAAAGAAAATCCGAAAAGATGTAGAAGATGGGTATCGGTACGTCATTGATGCAGATCTGAAAGCCTACTTCGACACCATCCCCCATGAGAAATTAATGGGGATGGTAAAAGAAACGGTGGTGGATAGGAGCGTCCTGGCTTTGCTAGAGAAATTTCTGCAAGCGGGAGTCATGGACGAAGGAAGCTACCACCTGAACGAGCAAGGGACTCCGCAAGGCGGGGTGATTAGCCCATTACTGGCAAACATCTATCTACATCCACTGGACCAGGCCATGACGGAGCGAGGACATCGACTGACGCGTTACGCCGACGACTTTGTTATATGTTGCCGAACACAGAAGGGTGCTGAACGGGTGCTAAGGTCGGTAGTCCGGCTTCTTGAACAGAAAATGGGCTTGAAGGTGCACCCGGAGAAAACCAAAATCGTCAACAACCAAAGGGACTCCTTCCTATTCTTGGGCCATGAATTTAAACCGAGGAGAACGATGACTCCCTCGAAGCGAAGCATGGCGAAGTTTAAGGAACGAGTAAAGACGATAACGAGAAGGAACCAGACGGTAGACGTGGAGAAGCTGGTAAAGAAAACGCTAAACCCATACTTGCGAGGCTGGGGAAACTACTTTG
>JAQSYT010000413.1 GCA_029256065.1 Paenibacillaceae bacterium | reverse complement strand
CATGGCAGAAACGGGATCGGAGCCCTGGATATTCGAGTTATCGAAGGCCTCGATACGCCGTACCGTGCCAAAGCCCAGCCAGCTGCCCAAATTCTCCACAGCGCGGACAGTCCGTTCCTCCTCCCGCTCGATGAGCTTGAATTTCTCGTCCAGAGAAACCCGGGCATTGTCGCAGGCCATGTCCACCATCTTGCGCTTTGGCCCTCTCCGGGGCACGTAAACCTTTACCTTCAGCCAGCTTTCCAACGACTGCTTCACATCCAGCTGCTCGTCGGACGATCCGTCCGCAGACTCGGCCGCTTCCCCGGCCTCCATTCCCTCCGGCGTTTCAGCCGGCAGGTCCGTTTCGGCAGAGCCTCCCGTTCCTGGAATGCCCGGTACTGCCTCCGGCTCCTCCTGGGCAGGCAGGAAAATCTCCCGCGGCAGGGCGGGGTTTTCGCTGTAAAACTGCGCTACGAAGGTCAGGAAATCCTCATACGCCTCCCCATAATAAGGGAATGCCGTCGCCCGCCGTTCAATCATTTTGCCTTGGCGCATATACAGAATCTGAACACACATCCAGCCCTTGTCCGTCCAATAGCCGAAGACATCCCGGTCGGTCAGATCCATGGTGGTGATGGTCTGCTTCTGCATGACCGCATCAATATTGGCAATATGGTCCCGCAGCTCCTTGGCCCGCTCGAAATTCAGCTCCTCGGCTGCCTCCAGCATCTTCTTCTCCAGCTCGTCGCGGATAGCTTCATGCCCGCCGTTCAGGAACCGGGCGATCTCCCCGGTCATCCGCTCATATTCCCCTTCCGCCACCGGATACTCGCATGGCGCAATGCATTGCCCCAGATGATAATACAGGCATACCTTGTCGGGAAGCACCTTGCACTTGCGCAAGGGATACAGGCGGTCCAGGAGCTTTTTGGTTTCCTGGGCCGCATAAGCATTGGGATACGGGCCGAAATATTTGGCCTTGTCCTTCAGCACCTTGCGGGTCACCTCCAGCCGCGGATGGGCTTCATGGGTGATCTTGATGTAAGGAAAGGTTTTGTCGTCCTTCAAAAGCACGTTATAGCGGGGATGGTATTGCTTGATCAGATTGCATTCCAGAATCAGCGCTTCCATATTGCTCTTGGTGACAATATATTCGAAATCGGCAATTTCGCCTACCAGCTTCTGGGTCTTGATATTATGGCTGCCGGTAAAGTAAGACCTCACCCGGTTCTTCAGCACCTTGGCCTTGCCTACATAAATAATGGCGCCTTCACTGTTCTTCATCAGATAACAGCCCGGTTTGTCCGGCAAAAGGGCCAGCTTATTGCGGATATGCATGTTTTCCATATGGCTTTCTTCTCCCGGTTGTGAATGTTGAACCTTCTCTAAGTATATCATTTTGCAGAGGGATTCGAACAGACATTCGAGAAGGGATGCAAAAGCAAAAAAAACGCTATCCCCGGCTGAAGGGATAGCGTTATGTATAGCGGCCCGCGCCTTCTATCAGGCCGGCATTTTAAACCAGACCACTGCCTTCTGCAGCTCATCCGCCAAGAGGGAAAGGGACTGGGCCGTTGCCGCCATTTCCTGGCTGGCTGCTGCCCCTTCCTCTGTCGCGGCTGAGATATTCTCCACCGCATTCAGCACATTGGCGCTTTGGGCCGCCTGCTCCTCGCTGGCTGCAGCGATTTCGGAAATTTTGGAGCCGGCATCATTGACCATTTTGGAGATGTGATGGAAGGAATTCCCCGACTGCTTGGAGAAATTGCCGCTCTCCTGAACGGTTGCCACACTCTGGCGGGTGTTGTCCTGCATGATCCTTATAATGCCTGTAATCTGCTTTGTTGCTTCTCTGCTGCGCTCTGCCAGCTTGCGCACCTCGTCAGCCACCACTGCAAAACCCCGGCCTTGGTCCCCGGCTCTGGCTGCTTCAATAGCTGCGTTCAAGGCCAACAGGTTGGTCTGGTCGGCAATATCTTCAATAACGTCTAGAATTTCGCCGATCTTGTGGGAATCATCCTCCAGCTTGGCCATCTGTGTGCTGACCGCTTCCATGGAGGTCATGGAGGACTGGATCACATCCTTGCCTTCCATGGCCAAGCGGATGGACTCCTCTGCCAATTCAGAGGTTTGCTCCGTATTGGCCGCAACGGAATGTATGGCAGCCGACAGCTCCTTAAACAGCTCGCTGATGGTTTGGGCCGCCTCCGCCTGGTTGGCGCTGCCTCCGGCAATTTCCTCGCTGCTGGCGGAAATCTGCTGCGCGGAAGCCGCCACACTCTGTGCGTTGCCAAGTATGGAGCCCACAATCCCGCGCAGGCTCAGGACCATGCTATCCACAGCCTGGGCCAGCTGCCCAATTTCATCCTTGCTCTTAATATCGGAGGTACGTCTGAGATCGCCCCCGGCCACGTCGCTGACAATCACCATTACCTTTTTAAGCGGGTTAGAAATAGCTCTGGAAATGATCACACCCAGCAATACACTAAGGAGTACCGCGCCGACAATCACGCCTATTGTCAGATCACGGGAACGTGTATACATATCCTGCCCGTCGTTGCGCGCAAGCAGGGCTTCATCGTTGTTGACCTTCAGAAGCTTATCCAATGCATCCGTCAGTTTTGTGCGTGTAGAATTAATTTCGCCCCCATCATTCATCATCTCAACCATACGCTCAAGGTTGTTATTGATCCCCTCTTGGGAAGCCTTCTGGTAAGCATCCCTATATTCTGCCAACGCCCTTTCCAAAGCAGGCAGCTCAGTAGTGGAAGCAGCGGATAATTCAGTCTGTTTGAAGGTAGACAGCTGTTTTTCCGCCTCTTCAATCAGCTTGAGCCCTCCGTCTCTGACGCCTGCACGGTCTTTTTGGTCCACCATATAAATCTTCCGCAGCTCATGGCGCGCTTCCTGGATTGCCCCGTCGATTTCCTCAAGGGATTGGACAGCCACCAGCTGGTTCTTATACATATCGTCCAGACTTTCGTTGATTTTGCTTAAGTTCGATAAACCGAATAAACCCACTACCGCCACAATAACCGCCAATACCGTAAAGGATGAAATCAGCTTTGTACCCGTCTTCATGTTGGCAAACCACATCATGTTCTCCACTCCTTGTTGTCTCTGCAATGGGTTTTTACGTCTCTAGCAGTATTTCATCCAGGTCTATGATGCCGACTAATTCACCGGCGGCAATGCCAATACTGGAAATGCAAGCAATATTTCCGTTTCCGTATTGGGAGGAAGCATCGTGAATGTTGGAGAACACCACCACCTTATCTACTTTGTCCACGATAATCCCCATTGGCTTATCGCGGTAATTGACCACTATGATGCGGGAAGCCTTGGTGGGCTCCACCTCCTCCATAAAGAAGAGATTTCTCAGGTTGATCACCGGAATGATTGTCCCGCGTAAATTAATTACTCCTTTCATATAGGCCGGTGCATTGGGGATGGAGGTAATGGTTTGCATACGGATAATTTCGTGAATGCCGGAGATTCGGATGGAGTAATTTTCCTCATGAATGCTAAACTGTACGTATTGTTCCTTCAGAACCGCCTGCATAGGTATCCCTCTCTACAAAAAGTAGTCTGTTTGCTCCCGCCGCTCCTGGGGATAGATGTCGCATACGCGGTTAAGGATGCAGCTGAATTTAATGACAATCGCCGTATCAAACTGGGTCTCCACATGCTCCTGCAGCTCCTGAAGAGCCTCCTCGAAGCTTTTGCGGTCATTGTAAGGCCGGTGGGAAACCATGCTGTCAAAGGCGTCCGAAACGGCGCAAATCCTGGCATTCAGCGGAATCTCCTCCCCTTTTAAACCGGCGGGGTAGCCCGTCCCGTCCCAACGCTCGTGGTGGTGGCGGATAATACCGAGAATATCCTCGGATAGCGGAAGAAGATTGGATACCAGCTCTGTTCCGATAATGGGATGAAGCTTCATAATGCGCCACTGGTCCTCTGTCAGACGTTTGTCGCTATCAAGAATTTCATTCGGCACCATCAGTTTGCCGATATCATGCATGAGACAGCCAAGCAACAGCTTTTCCTGTTCCTCCTGGTCAAACTTAAGAATGTGGGCCAAGGCCTGACTGATTCTTCCCACACGAACAGAGTGATGGTAGGTTTCCAGATGCTTCCTTTTAAGGATGGTTAAGATATTCGCCAAACCATCATCTTGGTACATCAGTCTATTCTTCTTCCTGAAATCCAGTATTTTCCCGTTCATTGCCGCCTCCTGGGCCAATAGAAGTATTTATTATCCAGAAAATGCGATTGCAGGCAAATAAATAACCTCAAATTATCCAAGTTTCTCCAATTTTTTATAGGACAATCGAACGATGTCGTGCAATAATAGTTATACGACATC
>JAQSYT010000412.1 GCA_029256065.1 Paenibacillaceae bacterium | reverse complement strand
TACCGCCTTTTTCAGCAGCCGGGGATATGCGGTGGACAATAACAATTTTTATATGACTGCAGACAATTCCACGGAAAAGGATTTTATGAGCCGGGTAGCAGAGCTGCCGGCGGGTACATGGCACAGCCGGGTGCTCAGCGACGGCAAGGAAGTGTTGACTTATGTGGTCAAGCTCCCGTATTACAGCATCAATGAGCCTGCCAGAGGATATTTATTCATTGATGTGGAGCGCAATTATGTGTACAACGCAGTTGCCCGGATCATGAATGCCTCCGGCCGGCTGTACATACTGGATCACAACGGAATGCCCGTATTCAACAATGGCGGATCCACCGAGGATGAGCTGGTGATGGTCCGGATGGCCATGCAGGCAGGTACACCCGTTAACGAATTTTCCAGCGGTGACGACAGGTATGTTCTGGCGCAGTTCAAAAGTCCGGAGAATGACTGGACCTATGTGATGGTTCGGCCCTTAAACGCCTTTGCGCTGTCCACCAAGGCGTTCCAAACCCAGCTTTTTGCCTGCGGGCTGGCGGTATTGGTTTTCGGCTTTATTATTTCCTATTTTATGTCCAGGCAGCTGTACACTCCCTTGAAGGGGCTGATCCAGTACATCCGCGGAGCTTACCAGCATTCCGGTCAGGGAAGTCAGACCTGGGTGAATGAATACGCATACATCGGGAACGCCCTGAAGAATATGGATGAGAAAATCGGACTGCTGGAGGCCAAAACAAAACGCAGCGAGCTGCGGAATCTGGTTCTGGGTGCGCCAATGGGGCTGGAGCAAATGGATATGCTGCCCCCGGGCTACGGTTATTCGACAGGGTATATACGGATTTTGGAGGGCAGCCCCGAGCTTCTGGGGGAGTATTATGATCAGATGGAGCACCCTGTTCCCGGTATTTTTATTGCATTGAACCAGGCGGAGGCCGCCATCATTTATTACGCGCGGGAAAATAACGGGGCAGATCATGCATCGGCCATTATCCGGGAGCTGGAACAGCTTCAGGAGGGACTTGGGCAGGACATGCGCTTTGGCGGAGCTACGGGAAGCTGGGTGGAATCGGTAGAGAATATCCCGATTTCTTATCAGGCGGCGAAGATGGCCTACCGCTATTGCTTTTTCGCCGGAACCGAAGCCATTATCCATTATGGATCTGTGCGAGCCTTCAGCCCTGTTCCCCTTGCATTCTCCTTCGAGCAGTACCAGCATCTTCTGAAGGCGGGGGATATAAACGGGACGAACCGGTTTATCGGCAGCTTTGCGGAAGCGTTGCGGGAGAATATGCAGCTTGAAGCCGTAGAGCTGGCGCTGTTGCAGATATCCTCATCCATATATCAGGTAGTCCTTGAGCTGGAGCTTCAGCTTCTGCTTCCACCGTCCAATCTGTTTGACGAGCTGAAGAAGGATACGCTGGAGGCGACCCTGGACAACATCCGCAGCCTCTCCGTGCAAATCGCCACCCATGTGAAGGAGTCCGGCAACCAGGCTCATGCAGAGGTGGTCCAAAAGCTGAAGGCCTACATCGACGAGCATCTGGAGGATAATCTGTCCCTGAACATTTTGTCCGAGGTGGCTTCCCTAGCTCCGGCCTATGTGTCCACGCTCTTCGGCGAGGTGATGAAGGAATCCTTCACCGATTATGTCACCCGGGTCAGACTGGACAAGGCGGCAGCTATGCTGCGGACGAACACAGACCTGTCTGTCACTGAAATCGCCGGCCAGGTCGGATACAAGAACGTGCAATATTTCCACAATAAGTTTAAGCAGAAATATGGGGTAACGCCGGTTCAATACCGTCATGCCATGAAATCCTAGGATTACACACCGCTCCGGGTGAAATTTAAAAGAAATTGCAACCCCAATTAAAAGAAAACGCAATGATTTGAATGGTTTTGCAATTGAAAAAACGCTTTCATCTTTGTATATTATGAGCGAGGAGTGGAGGTAACAGAAACAATACGCGAGGTTGAAAGGAGAATGGAAGCATGAACCCGGAGCATACAACAGGTACAGGCAGCATCGAAGGGGCCGCAAGCCGGAAGACATCCCCGAAAACAGGCGGGATCTGGTCACAATATGTACGGAACAGATATTTGTTCATGATGTTGTTTCCTGTCCTGATCTGGTATGGGCTGTTCGCTTACGGTCCCATGTACGGCATTCAATTGGCATTTAAGGATTATATGATCCGGGACGGAATTTGGGGGAGCCCTTGGGTCGGGCTGAAGCACTTTGAATATCTGTTCTCCCTGTCCCCGGATTTCTGGCATATTATCGGCAACACGCTGATTATAAGCGCCTATCACATCATCTTCGGCTTTCCGGCCCCTATCATCCTGGCGCTGCTGCTGAACGAAATCCGGTTTCCCTTGTTCAAAAAAATCGCCCAAACGATATCCTACCTGCCCCACTTTTTATCGTGGATCGTAATTGGCGGTATCCTCATTTCCCTTTTGTCCCCAGGGACAGGCGTCATTAATTATTTCATCAAGATGCTGGGCTTTGACCCCATTTACTTTCTGGGGCAGGAGAAATACTTCCGCTTTACTCTGGTCACCTCAGCCATCTGGAAGGAAGTCGGATGGGGCACCATTATCTATCTTGCGGCCTTGGCTGGAATCGACTCCCAGTTGTACGAGGCGGCTGTCTTGGATGGGGCCAACCGCTGGAAGCAAACGCTGCATGTGACCATTCCGGCACTGCTGCCCACGATTGCCATTCTATTGATCATGCGGGTTGGAGGCATTCTCGACGCCGGCTTCGATCAGATTTATACCCTGTATTCACCGGCGGTTTACGGCGTTGCCGATGTCCTGGACACCTATGTGTACCGGGTGGGCTTACAAGGCATGCAATTCGGCATGACCACAGCCGTAGGCTTGTTCAAGAATGTCATCGGACTGGCACTGGTTCTGTCCACCAATTACATCGTCAAGAAAATGGGACAGGAAGGGCTTCTGTAATGTGCAGGAGTAGGGTACGGATACAATGAAAATGACGGCAGGAGAAAAGGGTTTCCAGTTTATTCTGATTCTGTTTTTTACCATTCTGAGTGTTGCGATGATTTATCCGTTTATGCATGTTCTCTCTATATCCTTGAGCACCGCCAGGGAAGCGCTGCGGCCGGGCCTGCACTTCTTTCCCCACGAAATCTCCCTGTTTGCCTGGAAAAAGGTTTTTACCACCAATACCGTGTGGCTGGCCTTCGGGAATACGCTTTTCCGGACTGTGATGGGCACGCTCCTGTCTCTGATCGCCATGTCTCTGGCCGCTTATCCGCTGTCACGGAAATATTTGCCTCACAGAAGCTTCTATATGTCCTTCATTATCATCACCATGTTTTTCAGCGGAGGGCTGATTCCCAGCTATCTCTTAATCAAGTCCTTGGGTCTGGTAGACTCCCGCTGGGTGTTGATCATTCCCGGGCTGATCAGTACCTATTCCATGTTTATTCTCCGCAATTTCTATATGAACATTCCGTCAGAGCTGGAGGATTCGGCCAAAATCGACGGCGCCAATGATATCCGGATTCTGTTCAGTGTCATTATTCCCCTGTCCAAGCCGGTGCTGGCCACCCTTGCCTTGTGGTCTGCGGTAGGACATTGGAATGCCTGGTTCGATGCGTTGATTTATCTGCAGGACCCGGACAAGATAGTGCTGCAAACCTATCTCAGACGGCTGGTTATTACATCGGAGGGGGATCCCATCCTGCCGCTCCGCACGCCGGATATGGAGCCGGAAACCGTCAAGGCGGCGGTTATCATGTTTACGGCCCTGCCGATTCTGATCCTGTATCCGTTCCTGCAGCGCTACTTTGTCAAAGGCGTTATGGTGGGTTCGCTCAAGGGATAAAGCTTTGGTTTAAGCGGCGCGTCCCTGTGGGCGTCCGTCTAAATAATACTCGCATTCAAAACGGGAGGAACAAACAAAATGGGTCAAAGAAAAAAAGTTGCTGTTGCCGCCACGGCGGTGCTGCTGTCGGCATCTCTTCTGGCAGGCTGCAGCGGGGACAAGAATTCAGCCGCATCCTCAGCCCCCGGCTCCACGGCAGGCAGTGAGAAGCCTATCGAGATCGTCATTGCCAACAACTACAATGCACCGGAGACGGACGACAACTTTGTCCAGAAGAAGCTGGAGGAAAAACTCAATATTAAGATCAAAAATGTAAAATATGAACGCAGCAGCTGGCGGGAAAAATTCAGCGTCCTGCTGGCCTCCGGTGACACTCCCGATCTGTTCCCGGTGGATGTGACCGAAACCGATATGGTGCAGTGGGCGGATCAGGGGATTATCGCTCCCGTGCCGGTGGAGGACATTAAGCTGAATATGCCTAATTACGTAAAAGCATTG
>JAQSYT010000037.1 GCA_029256065.1 Paenibacillaceae bacterium | reverse complement strand
AACAGCCCGCTGCTGGAAAAAAGCCTGTCCATCCTGCTGGATGGTTTAGGCGGCCTGATGAAGCGGTCGCAAATAAACCGTGTGGTCCATATCAACAACTGGCTCCTGTCCACCAACCTGTTCCCGGACATGTCGGGAGCCCAAGCTGTTGCGGTGGTACGGGCAGTAAGGGAGCAATATCCGAGCCATGCCCTAGTCATCCGTTCACTCAGCCCCGCTCTTCACGGGGATATCCTCGGCGCGTTGCAGGCGGAGGGCTGCAAGCTGGTGCCCAGCAGGCAGATTTATCTGTACCGGGCCGGGGATCCGGAATTCGGCAATGCCAAATCCCGCTGGCTGCTGAAGCGGGACACCGGGCTTTTGGCCAAAACGGGCTATACCTTTGTTTCCGGCGGGGATATCACAGAGGCGGATATTCCGCGGATTGCGGAACTGTACAAGCTGCTGTATCTGGACAAATACTCCTATGACAACCCCCAATTCACGGAAGCGTTCCTTGCGTTGGCCAAACGGACAGGCGCCTTGACCATCCACGGCCTGCGCAAGGACGGACGGCTGGATGCGGTGATGGGTTATTTTTGCCGCAATGGTATGATGACCACCCCTCTCTTCGGGTACGATACCGGATTGCCCCAATCCCTCGGCCTCTACCGGATGCTGTCGGCCTGCCTTCTCAGGCAAGCCAGGGAGCATGGGGTCCTGCTTCACGAAAGCGCTGGCGCCGCTGAGTTTAAGCGGAACCGGGGGGCGGTGGCTGACTTCGAATATTCCGCTGTGATTGACTCGCACCTGCCCATGGGGAGGCGGTGGTGCTGGACGCTTTTGGAGCGGCTCTTGAACGGGGTTGGAGTGCCTTTGATGAAGAAGCTGAAGCTATAATATTAAAAAAAGGAGTGGTGTCGCATGGCTGTTTACTCAGAATCTGCCGCTGATTCTCCATCCGGCACAAGGGTTGCCTTGATCACCGGCGCCTCCAGCGGCTTCGGTATGTTAACGGCGCTGGAGCTGGCCCGCAAGGGGATTATGACTGTAGCCACCATGCGGAAGCCTGAACGTGCCGGTGAGCTTCTGAAGCAGGCGGAGGCAATGGGAGTGGCAGGGCAAATTCAGGTGCTGCCATTGGATGTGACGGACCCAATCTCGATCCGGGAGGCGGTAGAGGAGACGCTCCGCAATTATCAGCGGCTGGACATCCTCGTTAACAATGCAGGCTTCGCCGCAGGCGGTTTTGTGGAGGATGTGCCCATGGAGGCATGGCGGCAGCAGATGGAGACGAACTTCTTCGGCCTGATAGCTGTGACCCAGAGCGTCCTTCCCACGATGAGGCGCCAGCAAAAGGGGCTTATTATCAACATCAGCAGTGTCAGTGGGCGGGTGGCTTTTCCCGGGTATGGGCCCTATGCCGCTTCCAAGTTTGCCGTAGAAGGATTCACGGAAACGCTGCGCCATGAGCTGGCGCCCTTGGGCATCCGTGTGGTGCTGGTGGAGCCGGGCTCCTACCGCACTCCCATCTGGGGCAAAGGGCTTGCCGCTATGGCCTCTCCGCCGGATTCCCCTTACCGGGAGAGGCTGGCGCGTATCGCCCAATACTCCCGGCGGACGGCGGAGACGGCTCCCGATCCCGTACAGGTGGCGGAGCTGATCGGCAAGCTGGCGGATACCCGCTCCCCCCGGCTGCGGTATACACTGGGAAGCGGCTCCCGGCTGGCCATTTGGGGAAGGGCGCTTCTGCCCTGGAAATGGTTCGAAGCCATTATAGACCGGGCAACGAGGTAACGGCGTTAAGAGCAGGGCGGGAGATCCCGATCTGGAAATGGAGGCGGAACAGTGAAACAGGACTTTTCCGGAATGACGGCTGAACAATTGTCAGAACTATTCCCTGTGCTGCTGGAGAAGCATAATCCCGGCTGGAAGGCACATTACGAGGATGAAAAGAAGTTTCTGGAGCAAGTCTTCGGCGACAATTTGGTCCGCATCAGCCATATTGGCAGCTCCTCTGTTCCAGGATTGCTGGCTAAACCAACGGTGGACATTTTGCTGGAGGCTGCCGGGGATACGGATTTGGATGCTGTGACGGAGCGGATGATGGAAGAAGGCTATGTGGTCAACACTCCCAAGGGTGATCTGATCATGTACTTGAAGGGCTACACTCCCCAGGGTTTTCAAGGGCAGGCTTTCCATATCCATGTCCGGCACAGCAGGGACTGGGGAGAGCTTTACTTCCGGGACTATCTGATAGCGCACCCGGAGGCGGCAGCCGAATATGCGGCGTTGAAGACGGGATTGAGAGCGCAATATCCCCATGACCGGGACGGGTATACGGAGGCGAAGGGGCAGCTTGTGAAGGCCCTCACCGAACGGGCAAGGCTGGAGTTTCCGGGGCGTTATACGCCTGACACTCCCAAGGGATAGGCGGAGGTTCCTGCTGGGCTGAACGGCAGGGATGCCGCTTTTTCTATGTCCTGGCGGGTGATGGGCCAGGCCAGCGGTCCAACCGGACCGAGGTTCCGTTATCTCAGCGGAAATTGCTGTATTTGCTTCTGGGCGGACCAACGATCCGCTATCCGGCTGAAAACAGCCCAATCAGAGGTTCTTGGAGACCAATAAGGTCTTCTGTGACCGCGAAACGAAAAAATGGGTGCATTTTCGAAAAATAACGGATCCTCGGTCCGTCCAAGCAAGTGGGAACTCCACGGTAAAACCGGCACATTATATAACATGGAAGAGGAGGCTTTTAAACATGAGCAATTTTGCGCAAACACCGGAACCGCCTTATTATGCGGTTATTTTCAGCTCCGTCCGGACGCCGGGAGATCAAGGCTACGGTAGGATGTCCGATGAAATCGAACAGATCGTTTCCCAACAAAAAGGATTTTTGGGCGTGGAGAGTGTCCGGAATGAGCAGGGCTTCGGCATAACCGTGTCCTATTGGGATTCGATGGACAGCATCCGCCTGTGGAAGAATAACGGACCTCATATGAAGGCCAAGGAAATGGGCAAGAAGCTGTGGTATGAGAATTATAAAATCCGGATTTGCAAGGTGGAAAGTGACGGATTATCCGGTCATCCCTAATGTCTGCTTGATGAGGGAGCTTCCCGCCAAAACGGCTGTTTAGGAAAACCATAAATTGCCAATCCTAAGATTATCTTTTACAATCGGAGGGGTTGGCATGGCCATTCAGGAGCCGTTTTGGCGGGATACAGCGGATATCCCTAAATTTCATCCGTTGAAGGAGCATGTGGAGGCGGATGTGATCATTGTCGGCGGGGGGATTACAGGAATCACCGCGGCCTATCTTCTGATCAAGGAAGGGCTTAAGGTTGTATTGCTGGAGGCGGACAGGCTGCTCAACGGCACCACCGGACACACCACGGCCAAAATCACAGCCCAGCATGATCTGATTTACGATGAATATATCAGCCATTTTGGCGAAGATGCGGCAAGACGGTATTACCAAGCTCAAACAGAGGCTATGCAGTGGATTGCTGAAACGGTCAAAACCCGCCACATCCCCTGCGACTTCAGCAGACAGGATGCTTATTTGTACGCCACCACGGAGGAATCCGCCCTGAAGATGGAGAAGGAATGGGACGCTTATCAAAGGCTGGGTATCGAGGGCGCTCTGCTCGGGGAGATCCCCTTCCCGATTCAAACCACCCGCGTGTTAAAAATGAACCACCAGGCGCAATTTCATCCTCTGCAATATTTGGCGCATTTGGTTCGGGCGGTAACGGATGCGGGAGGCATAATCTTCGAGGAGACGGTGGCGGTGAATGTGGAGGAGCATGGAGGCAAACCCGCTGTTCTCACCCGGAATGGCTGCCGCGCTCTTGGAAGGCGCATTCTGGTCTGCTCCCATTTCCCTTTTTATGAAGGGACAGGTCTCTATTCGGCCAGGCTGCATGCGGACCGCTCCTATGCGCTGGCCTGCAAAACAAAAACGGAATTTCCCGGAGGCATGTACCTGAGCGTGGACAAGCCCAGCAGGTCGCTGCGTTCTGTGATGCATAACGGGGAGAAGCTTGTGCTCATTGGCGGGGAAGGCCACAAAACCGGCCAGAGCAAGGATACCCGGGAGCATTATGAGGCATTGGAAAGCTTCGGGAGGGAAAGCCTGAACGTGGAAAAGGTTCTGTACCAATGGTCCACCCAGGACCTGGGGACATTGGACAAGATGCCCTATGTGGGACCGGTGACTGCCGGCGAACCTCATGTCCTCATCGCTACGGGTTACCGGAAGTGGGGGATGACCAACGGGACGGCGTCTGCCAGACTGCTGGCCGATCTGGTGCTGGACAGGGACAATTCCCTGCAAGAGCTGTATACTCCGTCACGTTTTCAAGCAGACCCCAGCCTGAAGAAGCTGATCAAGGAAAATGCCGGTGTGGTGAAGAATCTGGTCAAAGGCAAGCTGGAGAGGCCGGACCGGTCGGTTGAACAACTGGCAAAGGATGAAGGAGCCGTTGTCACTGTGGACGGGGAGCGGATGGGGGCTTACCGGGACCGGGAGGGCAAGCTGCATCTGGTGGATACCACCTGTACCCATGTCGGCTGCGAGGTCAACTGGAATGCCGGGGAACGGACCTGGGATTGCCCCTGCCACGGCTCGCGGTTCTCCTATACGGGAGAAGTGGTGGAAGGTCCGGCAGAGAAGCCGCTCAAACGGGGCCATTACGGTATGCTGGACAATTTGTTCAGCGAGGACTCGGGGTATTAACTAGCATAGGCTTCGTCCAGGAGAATCAACTATGATTCAAAGAAAACCCCATCCGGCCGCGTGGAGCGCAGAGGATGGGGTTTGATATTTCCGCAATTCCGCGGCCGTTATACGTCGGTGCGGGTGACCTTCTTTTTGGCGATGCGGTACCGGTAAAATACAAGGGCAAGCACCAGCATGGAGAGGGCAAGCAGGGCATATACCACATTGGAGTACATGTCCATGTAAGCCAGTACGCTGTCCCAGGAATTGCCCAGGATGGAGCCCACATAGACCAGGGCCGTATTCCAGATCAGGGAGCCCAGGGTGGTCAGCAGCAGGAAGGAGACCATATTCATTTTGGCGCTGCCGGCGGGAATGGAGATCAGGCTCCGGATCAGGGGGACCAGTCTCCCCAGAAGAACGGTCCAGGTTCCATGCTTGGCAAACCAGTTCTCTGCCTTCTTGATGTCCTCCGGCTTCAGACGGAGCACCCTCCCGTAACGGACAACAATATCCGTCAGCCGTTCGGCGGACAACAGTCTTCCCACACCATAGAGGCAAAGCGCTCCCGCCACAGAGCCGGCCGTTGCCGCGATAATGGCTCCAAACACGGTCATGCTTGTGGTTGTAGTCATAAACCCTCCCAAGGTGAGGATCACCTCAGAGGGGATGGGCGGGAACAGATTCTCCACCGCAATCAACAAAAAAATCCCGGCATACCCGAATGAATCCATAATGCTGTAAACCCATTCCTCCATCAAACTCCACTCCTTTTGTCGGTTTCTCTTTATTAATTGAGGTCAGCTGCGAGCTACGAGAAGTATTTTTTGAGCTTATTATATATGAACCGGTCCAGGAGCTTGTACAGGACGTACACCCCGAAAAAGCAGATGCCGTACACTCCCGCAACCGAACTGATGATTAGCCATACAAGCGGAGGATGTGACAGCAGCAGCTCAGCCGCCAACGCGATGAGAGATGCACCCAGGAATAAGATGCCGTAACCCATCAGATAGTGGTGCCCGTGGGATTCGAAAGGGCTGGTATGTTTGGACATGGCCAGGAACTCCCTGATCTGAAACTGGCTGATCACTTCCTTGGCAGCCTCCTGCCGGGTCCGGCCCTGCCCCTCCAGATCTGCCGCGAAATCCTCCAGAAAGTTGCGCAGCTCCGTTTTATCCTCCGTGCTCATAGCCAACTGCTCCACATAGGCGCCGATATCCGCATGCTTCCGGTACAGATTGTTCATACGGATGTGCCCGATATAGTTAATCCCGCACCATAAGGCGGCCAGGGAAAAGGATACATAGTACGTGACTGCAAGCCACAGCTGGTCCTTCGGATCCACATGCTCGTCGATAAAGAATGCAATCACACAGATCACGATGGACAAGAGCAGCACCGGGCTGTAACGCAGTTCCGCCAGGCTGAATACCTTTCGGATGAAGTTTCTCATGAATCCCTCTCCTCAAATAAATCGGTTCACGATCTCCGACATCAGCTTCCAGCTAGAGATATGGGTTTGCAGGAGCCGTATGCCTTCCTCCGTCAAGGTGTAGTATTTACGGCGGCCGCCATGACTTTCGTCTCCCCAATATGCCGAGATGGCGTCATGCTTCTCCAGCCGTTTCAATGCCAGGTACAATGTGGCCTCTTGTATTTCGAATGCCCCTTCCGTGCGCTCTTTGATGGCTTTGGAAATTTCGTACCCGTAATTGTCCCGTGTGTTTAGAACAGACAGAATCAACAGGTCGATGGTGCCTTTCAGCATTTCCGCGTTCAAAGGGGCTCACCTCCCCGAAAGCTACCTAATGGTGTTGAGTACATAGCCATTATAAGCAGATAGTACCTAACAATGCAATGTACTTCAAAGATATTTAAGAAATGGATAGCTCGTGATATACTGAGCATATGCTTAGTATATGAGGAGGGCACATGGGTAAAAGAGCCGAGCAGCATGAGCAAAGGCGCCTGCAGCTGCTCCAAATTGCACTGGATCAATTTATTACCAAGGGCTTCTACGGCACCTCCACGCGGGAAATTTCCAGAATCGCCGGAATCAGCTCGGGATTGATGTTCAATTATTTCAGCACCAAGGAAAGCCTGTTTGAAGCGTTGGTGGAAATCGGCTGCAGCAAGCTGGTGCTGGAGAAGCAAGAGGAGCAAGAGGAGCAAGAGCAGGGCAGTCCCCTGTTTATACTGGAAAAGCAGATTACAGGGCTGATGTCCATGATCAGGGATCAGCCTCAGGCGGCCAAAATGTTCGTGTTCATGGCATACGCCAGCTATAATGCGGCAGCCATATCAGCCAAGGCGGGAGAAATGCTGGCCGGGCATGATCTAATCAAGCAATGTGTTCCGCTTATTGAGGAAGGGCAGCGTCTGGGAGAAATCAGAAGGGGAAACCCGCTGGCGCTGTCCATTGCATTCTGGTGCTCCGTACAGGGAATTGCCGAGGAGATTGCCTTGAATCCCTCACGGCCGCTTCCTGAGGCAGACTGGATCGTGGATATTTTGCGGGCAAAGGAGGAGCGGGAATGAAGGATGCGGAGGCTTTGGAACAAATTTTTACACAGGCGGCGGGCTCCTGGAGGCTTCATGAGGCTGTATTGCTGGCCGAAAACAGCACAGGCAGTTTGTCGGTCTGCTGTGAACACGGAGGCAAACATGGGGACTCGCCCTTGACCATGGCCAGTACGGCCAAGCTGTTTACCACAGCCTGCATTCTGCAGCTATGGGCGCAGGGCAAGCTGTCCCTGGAGGACAAGGTGGCCCGTTATGTGGACGGTGAGGTGTTGCAGGGGCTGCATGTACTAAAAAGCAAGGAATATTCCTTTGAACTGACGCTGGCGGATCTGCTGTTTCAAATCAGCGGCTTGCCGGATTATTTCGAGGAAGGCAGCAATATGCGGAAGAAAACGGTGACGGAGGACTACTATATCTCCTTCGGCCAAATGGTGGAGATGACCAAACAGCTGCGCCCCCATTTTGCCCCGCAGCAGGCTTCCCGGAGAGCGTTCTATTCGGATATCAATTTCGATTTGCTGGGGGAGGTTATTGAGCGGGTTGCGCAGAAGCCGTTGGAGGCCGTCTTTGAAGAGCTGATTTATCAGCCCTTGGGTCTCTCCCGGACCTATCTGCCAACGGGAGTTGAGCATACAGTGCCGGACATTTTCTATAAGGATCAGCGGCTCCACCGGCCGCAGGCTATGATGAGCTACCGGGGCAGCGGCGGCTGCATCACCACTGCGCGGGAGCTGATGGTTTTTCTGAAGGGCTTCTTCGGCGGTGCGCTGTTTCCGGTTGGGCTGCTGGAGAAGCTGGCCGTATACCGGAAGCTTCAGCTTACCATGGGCCCCATCCGCTACGGGGGGGGCTACATGCAGATCCCGCTCCGCTCCGTCAACACCCTTTTTATGGGAAAAGGAGAGCTGCTGGGCCATTCGGGAACCACAGGCTCCTTCGCTTTTTATTACCCCAATAAGGATTTGTATATGGTGGGGGATCTGAATCAGATGGCCCATCCGTCCTATCCGATCCGGCTGGTGATGAAGCTTGCGGCAGTGGCGCCGTGAAGTCGTAGCTCTGCTTATTCCGGCAAGAGATTAGTCTTTTTCACTGCCTGATTATAAACATTATTGTAAAAATTTCGGAAAATACTTCTGTTCAGTTTGTGTTCTTTCCGGTATTCTTAGAACAAGCAGAATATCCGACAGGGTCTAAACCCTGCGCGAAAAGGGAGAATACAGGCATGATGCAGTTTATATCAGGAATGAAACGAAGCTTATCCCGCCTTTTGTTGGTTTGCTTGGCATGCGCCTTGCTTCCCGGCGGCTTGAATGCTCAGGCGGCAGGTTCCACAGCGAGTGAGGCTGCCGCCAAATTAGCGGAAATCGGAATTTTCCAGGGAACGGACGCAGGCTTGGAGCTGGATCGCCAGCCTTCCCGGCTGGAAGGCTTGGTCATGCTCATCCGGCTGCTGGGCAAGGAGGCGGATGCTGCCGGGCTGGCAGATGGGGAGACGACTTTCCGCGATGTGCCCCAATGGGGACAAGGTTACGTGAACTACGCCGGACAGCATCAGCTGGCCAACGGGATCACGGAGGAGCGTTTTGGTGCGGATGAGAGCATCAGCGCGTTGCAGTTTGTGACCCTGCTGCTCCGGGCCTTGGGCTACAACGATGCGGCCGGGGACTTTCGCTATGAGGAAGCGCTTGAGGAGGCTCAGGTCATCGGGTTTGTTGACAGGGACACCATCCAGCGTCTGGAAAGGGAAAGCTTCACACGGGGCAGTGTAGCGGAGCTGTCCTTTGCGGCGCTTACTATAAAGGTAAAGGATGGAAGCAGCACGCTGGCTAACAAGCTGATTGCCGAAGGGGCCTTCACCCGGGCGCAAGCCCAGAGAATTGGAGTGAGCACAGCTGCCGCCGCGGCTCCCGATTCGGGTAAGGATAAGATAGTGACCTTCGCCGACCCGGGTCTGGAGGCGGTTATCCGCAAGGCGCTGGATAAGCCGGAAGGCAATATAACCGCAGGGGATACACAAAGCATACATAAGCTGAAGGATGATACTTACGCCAAGCCAACCGGGCGCATCCAATCTCTGGAAGGGATTCAGGCCCTCAGTAATCTGGAGGAGCTAAGCTTGCCCTACCATCTGATTCAGGATCTCCGTCCGTTGTCCGGGATGCAAAGCTTGCGGAGTCTGAATTTTGCCCGCAACAAAATCGAGGATATAACCCCGTTGGCCGGACTCACGGATTTGGAAAGCTTGGACATAGTCAGGAATTTCTTGTATGATATCAAGCCGGTTGCCGGCATGAAGGAATTGCAGTATCTATCCGTCAAGGGAAATGCTATTACGGACCTTTCCCCCATCCAGGGGCTTGACCGGCTTGAGACACTATATGTCGGCTCCAACGCAGTGACGGACATTGAAATCATCCGATCCATGCCGAAGCTGGTATATGTAGATGTGGATAACAATCCGATCGCAGATATCTCCCCTTTGGCAGACAAGGACTACCAAGGCTTTGACAAGCTTGAGCACATAACGGCTCTAGGCCAAAAGGCGAAGGAGATCATCTCTGCTATCATCCGTCCGGGCATGTCCAACCTGGAAAAGGAGGAGGCTGTTCACGATTATATCCTTCAAAACGTCCAGTACGATTATGATTACACCGGCACCTCCAACGGAAGTGCGTACGGGGCATTAATTGAAGGTCTTGCCTTATGCGGTGGCTATGCGGATGCAATGCTAACACTGGGGAGAATGGCCGGACTGGACATCATCATCATTGACGGGCATTCAGGGGAAGATCTACATGCCTGGAACCTGATCCGCCTTGACGGAAAGTATTACCATGTGGATGCCACATGGGACGATGGCGGATATGTGTTGGGACAAACGTCCTTAAGCGATCAGGAGATGAAGAAGCATTACCAAAGCAGGGTGTATTTCAACAATAACCACGCTGAACGCATGGCACAGGATATATACTGGGATGTCTCCCGTTATCCGGAAGTGGATTCGGAGTTCAAGCCGGGAGTCCGGCAGATTTCAGTGAGCACCAATGCGGAAGCGCCCATGAACAGCAATCTGCTGGTTTGGCATTCCCTGGTGTTGCGCTACACCAAGGACAATGCTACCCGTGAATATACCGCTACATCGGCACAACTCGCTTCACCCGGCGCCACCCGGCTGGAAGGAACCTTTCTGATCCCGCCGGAGGTCCCCCTTGATGCGGGCAACGTGGAATATACGCTGACGTACCACCTTTTTGATACAGCGCTCATAGTTACCCCCGTCCAAGAGGGGCTGATTTTTACCAACAGCATTAATTCGCAAAGCTATGATTTTAGCGGAACTCTAAGGCCTGACAGTCACCTGTATGTCACCTTGTTCAAGGAAGGCAGCAAGGGCGGCTCCTTCAATCAGGCGGAGTTCGGGGGCAAGCTGGAATCCTATGCATTGTCCGCTTCCTCCTTTTCCAGAACAAGCAAGCCGAGGAAGGGGACCATACCACCCTCCAACTTGGTTCAAGTGGTAAATAATACGGAAGTCACTTTGCCTGCTTACAGTGCCATCTATACAGCCGAGGTTTTCCAAGGGGCAGACTTTGACGACAAGTCCGGGTTATACCTCTATGGGGAGCAGGCGATAGCGGTCAATCATTCGGATGTGCCCAAGGTCTTCAAGCCTGGCGAAATCGTCTATACCCTGCGCCCTGCCGCCGGAATTCCGTGTTACATGTATCTGCGGCTATCCGTATTTGACGGGGATTTTGACGAGGGCAAGTACGAGGAGCTTGTCGACACGAAGCTGGTGCTGTTTACAGATAAATGGATCAAAATCGAATAGCCGTTGCAAAAAGGAGTGGACTCATGAGCAAGCTCAAATCAGGATGGATGGGGCTAATTGTCTTGTTAGGGATGCTGAGCTTCAGCTCGGCGGCATCGGAACAGGCCTATGGGGCTGGATCCTTCATCGAAAGAATGAAGCCGTTTAAGGAAGACTGTACAGCTGCCGGTATCTGGCAGGGCGCCTGGAAGTACGGATATCTGAATGCTTCCGGCCAGTGGCTGGTGGAGCCACGATTTGACAAGGCGGAGTCCTTCCAGGACGGCTTTGCCGTGGTTGGGATGAAGTCGGAGCAGGCGGATACCTTCAAGCTGGGCTACATCCGCAAGGATGGAACCTATCTGATTGAGCCGCATTATGACTTTGCCTTTGATTTTGAGGGGGACTATGCGATTGTAGGGATGAAGGGCTCCTCTCACAATGAATATGGCGTCATCAATAAGCTGGGACAATTGATTGTACCCGTGCAGTACGAGCACATTACAGCCAACAGCAGCACGGACAAAGCCAATAAGGGAAGCTATTCCTTCGAGCTTATCAAGAATGGGTTGTACGGTTTGTATCTCCCCAAGATGAACAAGCTTGTGGAGCCGGAGTATACGTCTCACTTCATTATGCTGGACGAATACGCCATGACCTACAAAAATGATAAAATCGGCTTTATTTTTTTCAACAGCGGGAAAGTAATGGAGCCTCAATTCGATAACCGTACCTATGTGGTGCAGGAAACCGGCTATGACAGCTACGGCGTGGAGCCGGTGAGCATAAAGGAGATTGGCGTACAGGTTGAGAAAAACGGCAAATATGGCGTTTTTGATCTGAACGGCAGCACACTGTTGGACATCAAATACGAGGAGATCCGGTTTACGGAGGCCAATGTTTTTGTAGCCGAAAGCAACGGCAAGCAGGAAATTATCCGCAAAAACGGCGTTCTCTTGGTGAAGGAGCAATTTGACGATATCTCCTCCTATAACTGGCGGTACCATTATTATGTCACATTGGGTGGGAAGAAAGGCATTCTTAAACAGGACGGCAGCTATTTGCTGACCCCGCAGTATGACGATATCGACAGGTTCGATCTGGACGGTTATGCCAAGATCAAGCTCAATGGAAAAGAAGGTGTTTTGGACAGCCGTGGCAAGGTGGTGTTAGAGCCGGTGTATGATTTCATCATTACAAATTACCGGAGTACGACGGATAGCACCAAGCCGGATATGATCAAGGCCACCAAGGATGGCAAGGATATTCTCTTTCATAAAGACTTCACTCCTGTAACGGCAGGGGAAAATACCGGCTTGGGCGATTATGATACCATCGGACAGTTTGAGCATGGCATTGCGATGGTTCAGAAAAACGGCAAGGCCGGTTATGTCCGGGAGGATTATTCCTATATCGTGGAGCCTGTTTACGATTCCGCCTTCCAGGCGCGTCATGGCGAAGCCCTGATGGATTATTTCAGCATCAAGCAGGGGGATAAATGGGGAGCTGTATTGATGGACGGCACGGTTATCCGCCCTATCTTTGACAATCCGCCCACAGTCAGCGAGGGGATCGGCGTTGGAGCTGTTCAGGGCAGGCACCGATATATAAACAAGTCCAACCGGGATTTGAACGATGAAATCTATAAGCTTGCTTATCCCTTCCAATCGGGAAGAGGCCTGGTATGCCAGGAGTACGGGCAATATTATTTCATTGATCAAGAGGGTCATAAGGTGAGCAAGGTGTATCAGGATGCGTCCTCCTATGGGGAAGGAATTGCTTTTGTGAAGGAGGGCAGGTACGGCTGGTATGTGGATGAGCATGAGCAGCCTGTGCTTGGCAAGGACATGCAGATGATCAAGGGCTATTCCTTCATAAATGGCATTGCCCCGGTGGAGGTCTACGTTCCTGCTGTTGAGAAATACCTCTATGGCATTATGAGAAGAGACGGTACCTGGCTGGTTGAGCCCGTATTCGATCAGGTGAGGGACTATGGCGAGGGGCAATACAAATACTACTTGGACAAGAAGGAAGGGGAAGTCACAGCCCAGGGAAAGATCATATGGAAGTAGGAGGCGGCTATGAAAAAGTTATGGATTGCCACGGTCTTTAGCACTCTTATAATCATGCTGTCGCTGTCTCAACCGGCATTGGCGGACACTGGGTACAACAGCTATGCGGATGAGCTGAATGCCCTCGGACTCTTCAAGGGCACCAATGACGGCTATGAGCTGGATGCGGCACCTAACAGGGTTACGGGAAGCGTCATGCTGATCCGGTTGTTGGGCAAGGAGGGAGAGGTGTTAAGCAAAACGCACCGCCATCCCTTCACCGATGTGCCCCAGTGGGCGGATTCCTATATTGGCTTCATGTATGAAGCAGGCTTAACCCAGGGCATCACGGCGGATAAGTTCGGCGCGGAGGATAGCCTGGATGTGAACAGCTACATGACGTTTGTGCTGCGTTCCCTGGGGTATGATGATGCACGCAACGATTTTAGCTGGTCCACGGCATTGGACAAAGGGCAGGAGCTTGCCTTGATAGATTCTGCGGAAGCAGGCACGATCCGCCAATCCTCCTTCAACCGGGGCAATATGGTGCGGATTTCCCGAATGGCGCTGACGGCGAAGTTGAAGGGAGCAAGCCAGACACTCCAAGACAAGCTGTATGCGGAAGGCGCGATCACCCGGAAGCTGGGAGAGACGAAGACGGAAGTGGAGCCGAAGTTGAAATATGATGAGGCTTCCGGCTATTACGGCTATGTCAACAAGAGCATGGAATGGGTGATTGCGCCCCAATACATCCAAGCTTCGGAATTCAGCGAGGGTTTGGCCCATGCTGCTCTTGACGGCGGGAAGTACCGAGGTTATATCACTCCGGAGGGCAAGCCTGCGTTCGCCCAGGAATTTCCGGATGGGACCTCCTTCCATAATGGCCGGGCTCTTGCATGGATGCCAGAGACCTCTGGAGCAGAACTGAAGGGACTTTCTGTGATCGACAAGCAGGGGAAGGTCATCCACAATCTTCAAGTTAACTATGATTCTTTTGAAGAGCAGGACGGTCTGATATATTTGCGGCATATCGCTAATGGCATAAGCAGGTATTATGTATTAACCGATGACATGGTATTGGTTGACAAGCCCTTTTCCTCCATTCCTAAGCGCTACGGAGATATCATCCGGGTTAACCAAGAGAGTGCAAGCTACCAGCCCGGATTATTGCATGCAGAGAGCGGCAAGCTGGTCACTTCTTTTGTATCGGACGGACAGGAGTATTCCTTCACGGGGATGGAGTACGCGGAGGGAATCTTCAAAGCGGAATTTACGATGAAAAACAGGAGTTATTATGCATTTTATAATAGCAACCTGGAGCCGCTTGCCCAAAAGGCTTTTATTAAGGCGGAAGCCTTCAGCGAGGGTGTGGCTCTTGTCGGTGAGAAGGATGACGACCGGGCTTTGGATAAGGAGATCGAATACGGCTACCTGAACAAGGACGGCAGTTGGTTTTTTGAACCGGAATTCATTAAGGCCACATCCTTTAAGGACGGTGTAGCAGCCGTGAAGGAATCCGTTTTTACCTCCTACGGCATTTTAAGCATAACCGGCGACTATCTTGTTCCGCCTGTTTTGCCCGACTTTGTCAAAGGCACAAGTATGACTCAAGAGCAGTACGACTATGTGCAGGTGGAAGCCGACAGGGTTCTGCATAGCGTGCTTACCCCCTCCATGAGCGATCTGGAGAAGGTGCTGGCCATCAATACATATGTGGTGAATCAAACCCAATACGATGGTGAGAATTACAACTCCTTCGTGGAGGAGGTTCCAATTGATTCTTATACTGCCTATGGTGTTTTTAAATATGGCATTGCCGTGTGTGAGGGATATGCCACAGCAACCCAGCTTCTGCTGGATAAAGCGGGGATTGAGAATCAGTATGTCGCCGGCAGTATCGACAAGGGAGAAACCAAGCAAGGACATGCCTGGAACCTGGTGAAAATCGACGGCAGCTATTATCATCTGGATACCACCTGGAATGATGGCATCAATATCTATAACTTTTTATTGGTATCTGACGAGCATATGAAGACATGGGGAAAGCGGGAATGGAATGCGGCCAATTACCCCGTGGTGACCTCAGGCTATTATGGCGACAAGGCACAGCCGTTGAATGAATAGCGGGAAAGACTGAAACCGGATAGAGTGAGATCTGAACGCAAAACGAGTCCTAGAAGCAATTTCTAGAGACTCGTTTTTTTCTTTAAGCATTCAGGTATAGAAACAGTTATGCCTGCTGGACGTTCAGGCCTTTGGCCAGCTCGCCCAAATCCGCACCCTTCAGGGCACCTTCCACCAGAGCGGGCAGCATGGCAGGGGTGCAGGCGAAGCTGGGCGTGCCGTCCCGGGCAAATTGGCGGGCCACATTCTCGTCGTAGTAGGGCTTGCCGCTGTCGGAGAGGGCCAGCAGGCAGAGTGTGCGGACGCCGGATTCCCGCATTTCCCGCATCCGCCGGATCAGTCCGGCCTGGCTGCCGCCTTCGATCAGGTCGGAGATGAGAATAAACAGGGTTTTCTTCGGCTCCTCAATAAACTGCTCACAATACCGGACGGACTTGTGGATGTCGGTGCCCCCGCCCAACTGGATGCCGAAGAGCATATCCACGGGATCATTGGCGCAAGCATCCGTCAAATCCACCACCTCGGTGTCAAACACCACCACCCGGGTGGATAACGCCGGGATGGAGGCGAAGATGGAGCCGACCACAGAGGCCCAAATCACCGAATCGGCCATGGAGCCGCTTTGGTCAATGTCCAGGATCACCGTCCACTCCTTGCTGCGGCGGGCCCGGTCGAAGTAATAAAATTTCTCCGGGACCATAATGCCCCGCTCCGGATCGTAATGCTTCAGATTGCGTTGGATGGTCCGCTTCCAGTCAATGCCCGACAAGGAGGGGAGAGGCGTATGCTTCCTCCGGTTCAAGGCTCCGGTTACCGCGCGGCGGATATCGTTCTCCATCCGGCGGACCAGATCGTCCACCACAGCCTTCACCAGAAGGCGGGCGGTGTCCTTGGTTTTTTCGGGGATTTTGCCCTTCAGCGTCATAAGGGTCCCCACCATCTGGATATCCGGCTTGACCGTAGCCAGAAGCTCCGGCTCGAACAGAAGCTGCTTCCAGCCCTTGCGCTCCATGGCGTCATTCTGGATGATGGATACCGTATCCTCGGCAAACAACGAGCGTACATCCCCCAGCCACTTGGCCAGCACCGGAGCGGAACGGCCGGAGCCGGCCCCCCGGCGGGACGAGCCGCCCGAGCCGCCCGAGCCGGAGCTTGCGCCCTCGCCTCCCGTATCGTCGTAGATGGCCGCCAAGGCCTGGTCCATGATCCGCTCCTCCTCCGTGAGGGGAATGGTGCCTCCCGCATATTCGGCCAGCCGCTCCTCGCCGCCGCTGCCCAGAATCAGCCTCCAGCGGGTAATCGGCAGCTTATCGTCAGGGGCCGCCATCAGAAATTGCCGAAGTCAAAATCATTCAAGCTGTCCAGCATCGACTTCTCCTCCTCTCCCAGTTCTCCGGTAACGACCTCGGCGGTCTGCTCCGTATCCGTCCGCCACAGCTCGCCCAATAGCTCGGCGGCCATGGTTTTTTCCTTGTGGGAGAAGGTGCTGAAGGCCCGCCGCAAAAACACCAGGGCCCGGCGGAACTGCTCCTCATCCAGCCCCGTAATGTAAGCGTCCAGCTGCTCCCACAGGTAGGGCCGGGACAGAAGGGCGTAGCGGTTGCGCATGGACAGCCCTTCGAACCAGCCGGCTCCCAGATCGGCGGGAATGCCGGGGGACAGCCGGCGGGACATTTCCGCCCCGGCGTCTTCGGCTGTAATAAGACTGCGCTCCAGCAGAATGGCGCAGGCCAGGCCTGAAAGCTTGGGGTTGCGGTCATCCCGGTCCGACAGCTTCCGCAGCTCGGCGGCCCACAGCTCACCGTCCGCCCATTCCTCATGCTCCCGGGTTAAGGCATCCAGCTGGCCCATCGCTTGGGCCATCGCCACCGCAGCCTCGTCGCTGCAGCCCGCCGCGTCGGGCAGGTACAGGCAGCTGCGCACGAAGAGCTGGCGCATCATCGGTCCCAGATGCCCGGTTTCCACCCGGCGCAGGGAGCCGTAGCCCAGAATTACCGCCAGCTCAGCAGCGGCGGCAGCCATCCCGGTCACGTCGCGGCTGTCGGCAGCCAGCCGTTGGAGCACGCTCAAGCCCGTCTCCATCTGGGCGGTCAGGCCGCATAGGCTGGCCATGTTGATCAGCTGGGAGGCTTCGCCGATGCTGCTGCAGGCCTCCATGCTCTGCCGCAGCTTGAAGGCGGCGGCCAGCTCCACGGATTCACCCAAGAGCACCGCCTCCACCAGGCGGATTTCGCTCTCCGGGGTCCATTGCAGCACCCACTCCTCCTTCCAGGAGGCATCCTGCTGGCCGCTGGACTTATGCTGGGCAAAGCCAATATCCAGCCAGGCCAGCCGGTGCAGGAACCGGGAGCGCCTTAGGTCCAGCAGAGCGGCCTCCTCTGTGGACACCTGGCGGTTTTCCCGCAGGTCCAGGGTCAGACCGGTGGCTACGGCGGTCCGGTATTTATCCAGCTTCAGCTCCCGGAGCTGCCGGGCAAAGTCATCCTGGATGGGGGTCTGGCCCACACCCTCAGGCAAACGGCCGATGGCGGTGCCCACATCCAGCCGCACTAACGCATCGGCCACCGTGCCCAGGTCGCCCTGGCCCAGGAGCGTCCGCGCCGCATCCCGCAGGTCCCCCAGCACAGGAGCGCTGCCTCCATGGAGAGAGGCCAGCGCTTCCGCCAGCCGCACCGCCTCGATCACCTCGGCGGTGGAGCGGTGGGTGCCTGAGCGGCGCAGATGCCGGGCGGCCTCCGCCAGATAGTGGTAGGGCAGCTGGGAGAGAGTCCCCTCCTGCATGGCCCTCCACATCATGGCGAAGTAGTTCGGGGCGGCATTGCCCGCTCCATAGCCCGACATGCTGGACAGCCGGTAGTAGGAGTAGGGCATCAGCGCCAGCTTGGAAGAGCGGCGAGGCAGCTGCTTAAGCTCGTCATCCGTCATGGCGGGGGCATCAGCGCCCAGGGCGGAGGCATGGTAAGCGCCGCATACCACTACAATCTGCGAGAGCTTATGGCCCTCTGCGGCAGCCTGCCGGAGGCAGCGGTTCATATATGCCTCCCGCACGGCATTGTAGGCGAATTCCCCGCTGCGCTCCCGGCGCTCTTCTTCCTCGGTCAGCTCCCGCATGTGGCGGGAGAAGGCCAGCATGGCGCTCCGGTAGGCCTCCGGATTCAGATTATGCTCGAAGTGCCGCTCCCAATAGGTGTCATAGTCGGGCTCCCCGGCCATCTCGGCCACCTCCTCATAGAGGTTCCGGCGGGGCGCCGAAGTATCGCCGCTGCTGTCTGCCGGAGGATCATCTCCCTGTTGCTCCGCTGGCATAACATCCGCCTCCCGGGGGGCGGATGGCTCGTGGAGGGCCAGGTTCACATCCGAGGGCAAATCCATAAAACGGACCTCTACACCGAGGGCGCAGGCCCATTTCATAGCCTGATACTCCGGGGAGTACTCCGCTAACGGCCACATCATCGTCCGCACCGGCAGCTCCTCCGTATAAGCCAATATGGCTACAGGGGGCTGGGCGGCGGAGGAAACCAGATGGGGAATAAAAGCGTAGGCGTCGGCAGGACCCTCCACCAGCACCAGGGTAGGCTGGATGGCCTCAAGCGTCCGGAGGAGGTGGAAGGCGCCGCCCGGCGACAAATGCCGGACGCCAAACAGATGGGGGCCATCCGCTTCCTGTACAGCTTCTAAAGCTCCCCTGTTCAGTTCGGGCCCGGCGCTCATCCGTTCAGCTCCAAGCACGCCTGGTAAAGACCCCGCCAGCTGCTGCCGCGCTTCTTCATAATCTGGTCCAGATACTCCTTCCAGACCAAACGGTCCTTATCGTCATCCTTGACAATGGCGCCCTGGAGCCCGGCTGCCAGATCCTCATCCCGCAGCTCGCCGTTGCCGAAGCTGGCCGCCAGCGCCATGCTGCCTGTCAAGAGGGAGATGGCCTCAGCGGTGGAGATGGCTCCGCCCGGAGATTTCACCTTTTCCTTTTTGTCCAGGGTCATGCCGCTCCTAAGCTCCCGGAAGATGGTGACCACCTTCACTAGCGCCTCATCGGCGGGCAAGGAGGCTTGCAGCTCGTAGGACGCGGAAATTTCCGCCACCCGCTTGCGGACGATCTCTACCTCAATTTCCATGTCAGCCGGAGCAGGCAGGACGATGATATTGAACCGGCGCTTCAAGGCCGCTGACATTTCGTTGACGCCTTTGTCCCGGGTATTGGCGGTGGCAATGATGGAGAAGCCCTTGTTGGCGCCGGTTTCCACACCCAGCTCGGGGATGGAAATGGTTTTCTCCGACAAAATGGAGATCAGCGCGTCCTGAACCTCCGAGGCGCACCGGGAAATCTCCTCGAACCGGGCCAGCCGCCCGTTTTCCATAGCCCGCATGACCGGGCTTTTCACCAGCGCCTCCGGCGAGGGGCCGTTGGCCAGCAGCATGGCGTAGTTCCAGGAGTACCGCACATGCTCCTCCGTTGTCCCGGCGGTGCCCTGCACGATCAGGCCGGAGTTGCCGCTGATGGCTGCGGAGAGATTCTCCGAAAGCCAGGACTTGGCTGTTCCCGGCTCGCCGATCAAGAGCAGCGCCCGGTCGGTTACCAGAGTGGCGATGGCCATTTCCACCAGGCGGTTATTGCCCATGTATTTGGGGGTGATGATTTTCTTCCCGGCTTTGCCGCCGGTGATAAAGGTCAGAACGGACCGGGGAGACATGCTCCACCCTGCGGGGGCCTTGCCTTCGTCCGTTTTCCGCAGCTCCTCCAGCTCCTCCGCATACAGAATTTCCGCAGGCTGCCGCAGAAGCCCGGAAGCTTTCGTTTCCGCTGATTTGGTCATTTTGCCATCTCCTTCAGAACATATTCGATTTGCTTTGCGCTCTCATACCGGTAAGACGGAAGCAGCTTGGCAAGACGGTCGGCGTAGGACGGAGGCAGCTTCAGCATTTGGTCAAAGATATAATAGTCCAACGAATAATAGGTTTGCATATTTTTTTGCTCCAGAATTTGCACAAGCAGATCCCAGTATACCCCGGAGTCCTCCTCAGCCCGCTCCAGCCCTTCCAGAAGGACCGTATAGTTGCCGCGTGTGTTGCGGTCCTGCTTGCCCAGCAGCTTGCCGGTCAAATATTCCCGGCAGCCCTTGTGCCCCGGTCTCGCAAAAACAGCAACCAGCTCAAGGGCGTCGTGCCGGATGGCCCAGTCCAGCCAACGGTGGTCCCATTCGCCGGCTATGTCACCCGGAGAGGACCACCCTGTCCGGGTGAACTCCCGGAGATCGCCGTCCGATTGGAGCGTGCGGTAGGTACGCTGCTCCCGGTGGCTGATCAGGCTTTCCACTGCCTGGATGATCAAACCGGTCTTGGGTGCGGACTTTTTGCGGCCAACCGCTTCCTTCAGCTTGTCGGCCCAGGTGCCGCCGTAACGGTCGAACAGCTCTTTGGGAGGGAGCTGCTCCCAAGCGGCCCGGAAAGCAAAGCGCAGTCCGGCCGGATACCGCTCCTCCAGATCGAATAAAAGCTCCAGCGCCTCCGGGGTGCGGGATTGCACCAGATAGTCTGCCGCATGCTCCAGCAGCCTTTCCCAAACAGGAAGCTGGAAATGCTTGCTGTTCCTCACCACATCTGCGAGAACCTCTTCCAGCTCAGGCTCCCGGCTTTTGCCCAGTGCGGCCAAATAATTGCTGATGCGGCTCCATGCTGCAGACCGTTCCTTATCCTCGGAGCTCCAGTTGCTGGTGATGGCGTTCTCCACCTCTCCGCGCAGCAGCGGAATGAGGCGGCGGCTTAACTCCGGCCAGGGATGGCGGGACAGGGCATGGGCTGCCAGCTCGCTGTCCTTGCCGGAGAATGCCGCGTACAGCGTTTCTGCTGACGCCGGATCCTTGGCTTCAGCCAATGCCAGATAAGCCGCCTCCCGTACCGCCTTTTTCCGGTCCCGGGTATAGCCGATAAGAAGCTCCGTCTGGTCCGGCAGGCTGCCTAAGGCTCTGATGGCTGCTGCGCGCACCTCGTCGCTGCCCTCCTCCGCTGCGGCCAGGATCAGCTCCTGCCTTGCGCCTAATTTGGCCAGCAGCTGCACCCTGCGGGCTTCCCGCTTGCCGCCTTGCGGATCGAAGCCTTCGGCCAGGTAAGGGACAGCCTCCGCCCCGTATAGTGGAATGATATGCTCCTGCACATAATCCGCCAGCTCCGGGTACGGGTCGCCCAGGGCGTTGATCACCAGCGGGAACAAACGGAAGTCGGAGAAACAGCCCTGTTTGAAGGCCTCGATGACAATTTCGTAACGGCCGCTGCCGCTTTCCGTCAGGGCCTTCTCAATAGGGGCCAGCTGGCGGCAGGTGAGCCTGGTATCCAGCTTCAACCCGCTCCCGGCGGACAGCGGTGAGGTAGGGGTCTGAGGCTGGGCGCCGCTTTGTGTGGCCAGAATGGAGCCGAGCAAAAGCCCCAGCTCCTGGAGCCTCCATGCTGCACTTTGCTGGCCTTGGCCTGCTTGCTCCTCGGTAAGCTGGCGGATCAGCTCGCCCAGCTTGCCGAAGACCGGCGCATGGGCTGCCAGTGCCTCAAAACGGGGAAGCAGCCGCTTCAGCCGGAAATCGCCGGCCGCCAGCTCACTGCCGGCAATATATAACCGGTCGGTTTCCTGCTTCAGCTCGATCAATAACGCATTGCTCATTTA
>JAQSYT010000411.1 GCA_029256065.1 Paenibacillaceae bacterium | reverse complement strand
CCGTATTCCGTTCCATACATTGTCATTATCGCCATTGCAGTGGCCGCTTTAGTATGGATCATTTTCAACAAAACCCGCTTGGGCAAAAATATGTATGCCATCGGCGGCAACATCCAGGCTGCGGTAGTATCCGGAATCAATGTGAAGCGCAATCTGATCTACATTTATTCCATTGCCGGTGCCTTGTACGGTCTGGCAGGTGTTCTGGAGGCTGCCCGTACGGGAGGCGCCACCAACAACTACGGCAACATGTATGAGCTGGACGCCATTGCCGCCTGCGTTGTGGGCGGGGTATCCACCTCAGGCGGCATCGGCACGGTGCCCGGCGTTATGGCCGGGGTGCTAATCTTCGGCGTTATTAACTACGGCCTCACCTTCATCGGTGTCAGCCCCTATTGGCAGCTGATCATCAAGGGTCTGATTATCGTCGCCGCGGTGGCCTTCGACATCCGCAAGTATGTGGCGAAAAAGTAAGTAAAATATAAGGGCTCAAAACATAAATCAGTGCATGACTTGGGCAGGCAGCGTTTGGCTAACGAATCTATATCGCGCTATTTTACGAAAAACGGGTATTTTAAAAATCTAACGAATCCGTATCACGCTAATCACCTGTTTGAGAGCGTTTCGGCGCAATTTCGGACAAATAGCGATGTATAGATTCGTTAGAGCTTCCCCACAGACCCCGGGTCTTGGCTTCCGGACCCAGACGATGGAGGGGAGCTCATGTCCGAATACTGGACAAATACATTACTAAGAGTCCCCGGCATTTTTGGATTTATCCTTATTTTTACTGCTGGGGTTGTGGTCTTGCACCGATTAACCAAAAAATGAATGAAGCTTTAGAAACATATTCTTTTTTATTAAATGGTGCCTTGACTTTGCCGCAAAATTCAGTAAAATTATAAACAATCTAATATTTCTGTCTTATCAAGAGTAGGTGGAGGGACTAGCCCGATGAAGCCCGGCAACCGGCACATTTGTGTACGGTGCTAATTCTTGCAGAAGCGTAACAGCTTTCTGGGAGATAAGAGAGAGGTTGTCCGTAATATGCTGACAGACAGGACCTTTCTCTTTGGAGAAGGGTCTTTTTTTGTAAAGGAGATGAATCGAATGCCCATTAAAATTCCTGACCATTTGCCCGCCAAAGAAGTGCTGGTTAACGAAAACATTTTCGTTATGGAAGAGAAAGTGGCTTTCCACCAGGACATTCGTCCTTTGCGGATTGCCATTATGAATCTGATGCCTACCAAGGAAACCACGGAGACCCAGATTCTGCGGCTGTTGTCCAATACCCCGCTGCAGGTGGAGTTTGTGCTGCTGCATCCGGCCACCCACCAGTCCAAGAACACCTCCAAGGAGCATCTCAACCTGTTCTACAAAACCTTCGACGAAGTGGCGGACCAGCAATTCGACGGTATGATCATCACTGGAGCGCCGGTGGAGACCATGGAGTTCGAGGATGTCACCTACTGGACAGAGCTGACCCGGATTATGGAGTGGAGCAAGTCCAATGTGACCTCTACCCTGCATATCTGCTGGGCATCTCAGGCAGGCTTATACTATCACTTCGGCGTGCCGAAGTATCCCTTGTCGGATAAGATGTTCGGGGTATTCCCCCACCGCATCAACAAAGCCAACGTGAAGCTGCTCCGGGGCTTCGATGAAATTTTCATGGTGCCCCAGTCCCGCCACACCGAGGTACGCAGAGAGGATCTGGAGGGACGGCCCGGGCTGGAAATCCTGTCGGAATCCGAGGAGGCAGGGGTTTATATCGCTGCCACAGAGGACGGCAGGCAAATTTTCGTGACCGGTCATTCCGAATACGATCCCTGCACCTTGAAATGGGAATATGACCGGGATGTAGGCAAGGGGATGGACGTTGCCATCCCGCGGAATTATTATCCGGAGAATGATCCGGCGAAGCTGCCGCCCATTACTTGGAGAGCCCACGCCAATCTTTTATTTTCCAACTGGCTGAACTACTATGTGTACCAGGAAACGCCCTTTGACTTAAGCGACTTGAAAAAGCAAGCCGGCCGGCAGCAGGCCAACAATCATTGGCAAGGTCAGACTCCCGCTGTGGCAGAGGCCTATGACTGGGGCGCCGGAATATGACACAGTCCCCCAAAAGTGAAGCGAAAGCATACACATACAAAAGGAGAGAAACCCATGAAGATTGAAAGTATTCTGGCCCAGATCGGTTCCCTGTCGGAGCCGGTAACCGGGGCGCTGAGCTTCCCCGTATACCATTCTACCTGTTACCGCCATCCCGAGGTGGGCAAAAGCACAGGATTTGATTATGCCCGGACGAAGAATCCGACCCGCTCCGTCCTGGAGGACGCTATTGCCCAACTGGAAAGCGGAGATGCAGGCTTTGCCAACAGCTCCGGCATGGCATCGTTGACTACCGTTTTCGCCCTGTTCAGCCAAGGAGACCATCTGATCGTTTCCCTGGACCTGTACGGCGGCACCTACCGTCTGCTGGAGAAGGTGATGAGCCGGTTCGGCGTGACTGCCACCTATGTGGACACCAATAGCCTGGATGAGCTGGAGGCCAGCCGCCTGCCCAATACGAAGGCGGTGCTTATCGAGACGCCTACCAATCCTCTGATGATGGTAACCGACTTGGAACGGGTGGCAGCCTGGGCCAAAACCCACGGGATGCTTACCATTGTGGACAATACTCTCCTGACCCCCTTCTTCCAGCGGCCGATTGAGCTGGGAGCAGACATTGTCATTCACAGCGCCACCAAATATCTGGGCGGGCATAATGATGTGCTGGCCGGGCTTATTGTTACCAAAGGCAAGGAATTGTCCGAACAGGTTGGTTTTTTGCATAATTCTCTGGGCGCGGTTCTTGGACCCCAGGATTCCTGGCTTCTGGTCCGCGGCATGAAGACGCTGGCACTGCGTATGGAGCGCCATCAGGCCAACGCCACTGCTGTCGCCACCTTCCTGGAGAGCCATCCCTTCATTGAGCAGGTTTATTACCCCGGTCTGCCGGCACATCCCGGCTACGAAATCCAAAACCGCCAATCCTCCGGCAATACGGGCATCTTCTCTTTCCGGGTCAAGGATCCCGGAATGGTACCGGTGATTCTGAAGGAAATCCGGCTGATTGCCTTCGCCGAAAGCCTGGGGGGTGTGGAATCCCTTATGACCTATCCCGCTGTTCAAACCCATGCCGATATTCCCCGGGAAATCCGCGATAAAGTGGGCGTAGATGACAGACTTCTCCGTTTTTCTGTAGGAATCGAACATGCGGAGGATCTGATTGAAGATCTTTCCAGAGCGATTGAGATTGCAGCCCGCGAAACTGGTCTTAAATAAATTCGACAACTTGTCGAATTTTGTTGAAATACTGATTTCCGACAAACAGAATTCGAAATATTCCCCTATTACTACTATGAAACTTGTGATAAAATGGTAGTGTTCGCATTGCTTAATATCCGTCAGTCAACATGACCGCGAGGGGGGAAATATCATGCGCAGCATGGTGAAGAATGGTACCTGGCGCAAGCAGCTGTTTATGCTGTCTCTATTGCCACTGCCTGACCGAATGCTGAAATATTTTCCTCCCGGTTTTATTTTGCGGGATCCGGTGTACCGGCGGGTGGAGAAGGTGAAGCGCTCTGGAGGAAAGGCAGCATTGATGCTTTTTCATCTGGAGGATTACCATCAATGGCTGAAGAATGCCACATCCGAATATCTCGGCAGGGTCGAGAAGGAATTGCGGAAGATTTTCCTCGAAACTGCAAGAATGTATATTACAGAGGATGACTTCATCGGGGTCAAGCAGCATATGACCAATGAAATTTCTCTGTTTGTTCGATATGAATCCCAACAGGATTTTGGCCGCTGCGGTATAGTAGCAGGGAAAATCCGGGAGGAGTTCGAAAAAAGGATTGAGCGCCAATTCAGCCTTCATATGGAATCCAGCCTTACCATCCGGACAGGCTGTGCTGATATTGAAGATTCCGCCAAAAGAACAGGATTTGCCGTTGAAGCTGCTTATCATCAAGCTATGGCAGCGGCAGCCAAGAATCTTCCGGCCCACTTCGCCATGCAGCATGCGGAGCTGAAGGAAATTATCCGGATGGAGAATCTCACGGTGCTGACCCAGCCCATCATGGACCTCAGAACAGGAGAGGTGTACGGATGGGAAATCCTGTCCCGTGGCCCCAAAAACTCCGCTTTTCATAATCCTGTGGAATTGTTTGAGTTTGCCGATCAGACGGCTCTCCTGCCGGAGCTGGAATGGCTGGTCATCCAGAAGGCGGTCAGAGAGATTACAGAACGGCAAATCAAGGAGCAGGTTTTCATTAATATAACGCCGGTTTCCCTGTCCGAACCCCAGCTTCTCGGGCGGCTTCTGGAGCAGCTTAAGCTCTCCGGGCTGCACTCCTCGCAAATCAAATTTGAAATTACAGAGCGTCATTCC
>JAQSYT010000410.1 GCA_029256065.1 Paenibacillaceae bacterium | reverse complement strand
GACCTTTTTGGCCAGCGCCCCATAAGCTGCGAAGGGGTTGAAGCCGCCGATGACCATAATCAGTCCGCCGACAATAAGCCCCAGAAGAATCGCCACCAGCGGAATATAGGCGGAGTCCTTGACGAACACCTTCATCCATTTATTCATGCGCTGCTGTCTCCCTTCTGCTGCCCGCCATTAAGAGGCCCAGCTCCTGGTCATTGGTATCCTCCGGACGAACCTCGCCCACTACCTTGCCCTCATACATAACCACAATCCGGTCGGAGAGCTTCATAATCTCATCCAGCTCAAAGGAAACCAGCAGCACCGCCTTGCCCTTGTCCCGCTGCTCCACCAGCCTGCGGTGAATAAATTCAATCGCCCCTACGTCCAGACCGCGGGTAGGCTGGGCCGCAATCAGCAAATCCGGGTCCTTGTCCAATTCCCGGGCAATAATCGCCTTTTGCTGGTTGCCCCCGGAGAGGGACCGGGCTTTGGCATCTGTACCGGAGCCTCTGACATCGAAGTCCTTCACCAGCTTCTGGGCATGGACCTCCATGGCATTTTCATCCAGGAAGCCGCTGCGGTTAAAGGGTGGCTTGAAGTACGTGTTCAGAACCATATTTTCCCGCAGGGTAAAATCCAGCACCAGACCGTGCTTATGCCGGTCCTCCGGAATCAGAGACAATCCTGCTTCCCCGATCTCCCGTGTGGAGTGGTTCTGGACCTCGGCACCCTTCAGCAGAATCCGGCCGGAGTCCACCTTGCGCAATCCCGTCAGGGCCGCAATCAGCTCACTCTGGCCGTTGCCGTCAACACCGGCCACGCCCAGAATTTCACCTGCGTTCACCTGCAGGGATATCCCGTCCAGCGCCCGTATACCACGGTCGTCCTTCATGGATACCTTGTCCACCTGAAGCACCGGCGCACCGGGAACAGAAGCGGCTTTATCAATCTCGAAGGATACGTTGCGTCCCACCATAGCTTCAGCCAAGGCGTCAGGTGTCGTCTCAGCGGTAAGCACCGAACCCACCACCTTGCCTCTGCGGATGATGGTGACCTGGTCGGAGATCGCCATAATTTCCTTCAGCTTATGGGTGATCAGAATGATGGACTTGCCCTCACGGATCAGATTGCGCATGATCTTCAGCAGATCGTCAATCTCCTGGGGCGTCAATACAGCAGTAGGCTCATCAAAAATGATAATGTCCGCACCCCGGTAAAGAGTCTTCAGGATCTCTACCCGCTGCTGCATACCAACGGATATATCCTCAATCTTCGCATACGGGTCCACCTGAAGGCCATAGAGATTGGACAGCCGTTCAACCTCTTTTGCCGCCTTTTTCACATCGGTGGACAGCCCTTTTACAGGTTCGCTGCCCAGGATAATATTCTCCGCTACGGTAAAAGGGTGCACCAGCTTAAAGTGCTGATGCACCATTCCGATACCGAGCTTTATCGCTTTGTTCGGCCCGTCGATGACGACCTTTTCGCCGCCCACAAGAATATCCCCCTCATCGGGCTGATACAGCCCGAAGAGGATATTCATGAGCGTGGACTTGCCTGCGCCGTTCTCCCCCAGAAGCGCATGGATTTCACCCTTGCGCAGGGTAAGGGATATGGAGTCGTTGGCGACAATGCCGGGGAACCGCTTGGTGATTCCCCGCATTTCGATCACCACGGGAGCCGATGAGTCCAGTGCCGCTCGGTTCATGACATCACGCTCACTTTTCAGGAACTTTGATTTCGCCGCTGATAATCTTAGCCTTGTATTCGTCAACCTTCTTGATGATATCCGCCGGAACATTGGGGTTGTTGGCCGGCAAGCCTACACCGTTGTCCTTCAGGCCCAATACCTGCGGAGTTGTATCGAAGGTGCCTTTTTCGATCAGGGTCTTGGATACGGTGTATACCGCTTGATCCACGTACTTCATCATGGAGGTCAGGGTTACATCATTGCCGAACTCTACGGATTGATCCTTGTCTACGCCAATTACCCATACCTTCTTGCCGCTCTTCACACGGTCCTTGGCTTCGTTGAAGACGCCTGTTCCGGTTCCGCCGGAAGCGTGGAAGATAATATCTACGCCATCATTATACATGGTAGCGGCAGCAGCCTTACCCAGGTCAGGCTTGTCGAATGCGGCAGTGTAGTTGATGGACACCTTGGCGTTGGGATTCACAGCAGCTACGCCTGCCTTAAAGCCTGCTTCGAAGCGCTTGATAACCACGATGTCCATACCGCCGACAAAACCAACCTTGTTGGTCTTGGTCATGAGGCCGGCTACAACGCCTACCAGGTAGGAGCCTTCATGCTCGGAGAAGGTAACGGACTTCACGTTGGGAGCTTCCACGAGCTCATCGATAATAGCCAGATTGGCCTTGGGGTTGGCAGCAGCCACTTGCTTCATGGCGTCGCCGATGATGAAGCCGATGCCCCAGGTCAGGTTATAGTTATCCTTGACAAAGGTGTTCAGGTTGGGTTGGAATTCGGTGTCGTTCTTGGATTGCAGATATTTCACTTCAGCACCGGTGTCGGTCTTCAGCTTTTGCAGAGCTTCCCAAGCGGATTGGTTAAAGGATTTGTCGTTGACGCCGCCAACATCGGTTACCATACCTACCTTGAAGCCTGCACCCTTGGTGTTAGGAGTAGCTGTAGCCGCTGCGGAAGCTGCCACAGTAGGAGCTGTAGAAGCCGCGCCTTGAGTATTGTCATCCTTCTTGCCGCAGCCGGCAAGAGCAGATACGAGCACCAAGGATGCCGCCGTTAAAATAATCCCTATCTTTTTCATAACCTGTCCCCTCGATTCATTAAGATTTAAGAGCTGCGGGAGCCGCAATCTCTTCGCCATGCGTATTCCATCTTATCGTTATTTTTAACCGGCCGTCAATAATATTCCTCTGTTGGTAAAAGCATGCCGGCGCCAAACTCTCCAATCCATCTTTACCCTTCCCAGTATGTTCCTACTCTATGTATCCCCCCACGTTGTTCAGATTGCCTCTAAGCTTGGTTTAAAGCGGCTGGAAACCAGACAAAAAGGCCCAAACAAAATGCGCAATAGCTGCTGTTGGTAGAAAGCAATCTATTCCGCCCTGCTTCATGTCATATAACATAACCGGCATTTCTTGTCTGGTGATGGGATTATGTCCCGCCCCCTTGTTTACTGTCATATATTCTAACATCATCTGCGCCGTCCGGCAATTTCTTTTCTATGATGCTGAAAAATTTTTTTGATGGGCCGGTGGACGAAAAGACAAAATGGAAAGTAGGCTTTACATTTTCTTTTTCTCCCTGTAGAATATATGTAAAGCGCGCTTTACATTTTAACAAACCGTCAGGAGGCTCCGATGAAAAACAGATTGGAGGAAATCCGCAAAGCCCGCGGCCTCAACCAGGAGGAGCTGGCCATGGCACTGGAGGTTTCCCGCCAGACCATCGGCTCCTTGGAGAATGGCCGCTACAACCCCTCGATTCTGCTTGCTTTCCGCATTGCCCGCTATTTCGGCGTGTCCATCGAAGATATTTTTATCTATGAGGAGGAATAACGCTATGCACCGCAAAACCTGGATTAAACATGCTGTTTGGGGCGCCTTGGGCCTGCTGCTGGCTGCAGCGGGAATGGTTTTGCTCGCTGCCGGCAAGGAAGCAGAGGGAATGCTCCGCGCATTGCCCGGCATCCTGACCGGGGTGGGCTGCGGGCTCTTCGGCTCCAATGTCGGAACGCTGCTAACCCGAATGGCTGCGCGGAAAAATCCCCAGCTGGCCATGCAGCAAGCTATTCAAGAGAAGGATGAACGGAATATATCCATTAATAACCAGGCCAAGGCCAGAGCCTATGATCTGATGATTTGGGTGTTCAGCGCCATGATGCTGGGGTTGGCTCTGTCCGGTGTCTCGTGGCCTGCAGTGTGCCTTGTGGCCGCCTGCTATTTGTTTGTTGTGGCAGCCCATGTTTATTACTTGCACGCGCTGCACAAAATCATGTAGCTTCCTTTCACCCGCTTAGCATTGTACAGTATGCTCCTACCCCGGGGCCGTCAAACGCTCCAGCTTTTCCAGATAAGCAAAAGCGTCAGCTGCGGTCTCACCGCACATCTCCCGGGAGGGCCGGAGACTTCCGCAAACCTTAGGACGCTCCGGCAGACCGAACAGGGCGCATTGCTGGTCCGGAAGCAGTTGGACACAGGGCTGCCCCGCAGGCTTGCCTCCAGGCATACCCGGAACCGGTGAGGAGATGGATACTGCAATACAGCAGGCCGCACAGCCCATCCGGCATTCCATCCTTCCTCCCCTCCTCCCTAAATGAGAATTAGAAATTGAAATTATCCGGGTCAGAGCCTTTGCGCTCATTGCGGTTCAATGCATCGATGGCATCCATATCCGAAGGGGACAGAACAAAATTGAATATATCGGCATTTTCCTTTAACCGGCTTTCACTCACCGTTTTCGGAATCGTTACCACGCCGTTCTGCAAATCCCAACGCAGAATCACCTGGGATGCGGATTTACCGTATTTAACGCCGATCTCCTCCAGCACCGGATGGCTGGTCAACGCGCCTTGGGCAAGGGGGCTCCATGCCTCCAGCTGAATGCCCTGGTCCTTACAAAAGGAGAGCAGCGGTTTTTGGGTCAGATATGGATGAAACTCCACCTGATTCACAGCCGGGATGACGCCGGTCTCCCGGATAATGTCCTCCAGATGATGGATTTGGAAGTTGCTGACGCCGATGGCCTTGGCCCGTCCGCCTTTATACAGATGGGTGAGCGCCTTCCAGGTCTCCACATATTTCCCCTTCACCGGCCAGTGCACCAGATACAAATCCACATAATCCAGCCCCAGCTTCTCCAGGCTCGCATCGAAGGCCGCCAGTGTGGAGTCATAGCCTTGGTCGGAATTCCAAACCTTGGTAGTGATAAACAGCTCCTCCCGGGGCACTCCACTTTCCCGGATACCTTGGCCCACGCCTGTTTCATTGCCGTAAGCAGCCGCCGTATCAATGGAACGGTAACCCTGACGGATCGCCGACTTCACCGTTTCCGCCACCGTACCGCCATTCTCCACTTTCCAAACGCCCAGCCCCAGCCAGGGCATGTTCACGCCGTTGTTCAAGCGGGTTGTATCAGACAATGATGCAATCATTCGCCTTAATCACTCCTTTAATGGATTGGATATTCCAGTACATTAAACCACTTTTTCATTGTAGCATAAGGGCTGCAAAAGGCGAAAATAAAACTGGCAGTCCTTACCTTTCTATTGATTAACCGACATTTTTCGATGTATTGACTGATTGTTGATCAGAAATTTTCTTACCCCTGATTGATGCTCCCTCCATGTAGTGATACCATCATTTGTTGTCGAAATTTGTAGATCATTCCACATGGAGGAAGTGTAAGCATGAAACGCCTTTCCGGGGCCATCTCCGATATTGCTACCCGCACCAACCTGCTGGCCTTGAACGCCTCTATCGAAGCGGCAAGGGCCGGGGAATCGGGGCGCGGCTTCGCCGTTGTCGCCGCCGAGGTCAAGAAGCTGGCGGAGCAGAGCCGGGAGCAGGCGCAGCAGATTACCCAGCTGATCGGGGATACCCAGCAGGATATCACCCAGGCTGCCCAAGGCAACCAGCAGAACGCGGAGATTATGCGGCGCATCTCGGAGTCCCGGGGCTTGGACGAGGCATTCAGCTCCATCAACCGGGTGGCCGGCAAAATTCATGCCAACGTGGAGGAAATTTTCCAGTCGGTGGCGATGGTAAGCGCAGGCAGCACCGAAGTGGCTAAGGCCATGGTTGCCGTGATGGAAGCAGCCCAGGAGGCGGCTGCCGCCAACGAGGAACAGCTGGCCACGCTGGAGGACATGTCCCACAACGCCACGTCCCTTACCAAGCTGGCGGAGGAGCTGCAGGCGGGCCTGTCCCTAAACAATCCCCCAAAAGTGACGTGATGCTCTGTTGCCTATTCCGGGTACTTTCGGGGGTGCCCACGACAAACCGGCCCCCTCCTAATGCCCGAACTTAATAAGACCGGAACTGTGCAGTCCCAGCTGCCCGATTCCGGTCTTTTTTTACGTTAGACCGATACTGCCTGCTTACGGGTGCGACTCCCGCATCAGCAGATGACGGTAGGTATATTGGGTGAAAGAGAAGCGAAATGACAGGGCAACCCCGTATGATTCCAGGGTGACCGACCGCAGCGCCGGGTCCTTGACCACTGTCCGCACCAGTCTGGCTGTCTCCTCCGGGTCCTTCTCTTCAATGGCGCGGGCCAGCCGTCCGGTGTATACCGGGGCTATTGCAAAGCGGTTATACAGAGGCAGCACCGCTTGCGCCACCCTCTGGAAAGCCTCCGGCTCGAAGGTGAACTGGACTGTGCCCGGCGGGATGGTAGTCCCGTTGGAATATACCTCAATCGGTTTGGCAAAGGGCATTCCCACAAAATAGCCGATTCCATTGGTTCCGGGAAAATTCTCGCCGATTTTGGGCGATGCTTCCTTGATCATTTGTTCGATTTTGTCCAGGTCCGTTTCCCTCACTGCTTCGCAGAAGCGGCGGACATAAGGCTCATTGGTGGCGGCCCGCTTGTAAAAGGGCTCCATTCGCCTGCCTGTCTGCCGCAGCACATAAGCCAGCGTTACTGCTTTGGCGGGTGACCGCTTCTTCTGTTTATGCGGGAAGGGGCGCTTCTTCTTCCGGGTTTCCCCGACGCCTGCAATAATGGCTACACTATCCGCCGCCCCCCGGTTCACCCAATAAATACCGCCTGGCGTTTTCCCCATATGCACACTCCCCCGTCCGATTTTGGTCCATAACCAGTGTATGCCGCCACTTGACGGATGGTTCGGCCACCTCTCCGGCCGGGCGCATGCAGGAACCGGGGGAGGCTTTGTGCTACAATGGGGAAGACGCCTGCTTAGGGACTGGACAAGCACGCATGCGGGATAAAGGAGATGCGGATTATGAAACCGTCGTTTGAAATTTGTCTGGAACGTTACGCCGAATTAGTCATTAAGATTGGGGTAGCCCTGCGCAAGGGGCAATCGCTGTGGATCAATTCCAACTTGGACAGCGCCCCGTTTGCCCGCCTGCTTGCCACAAAGGCTTATGAAGCGGGTGCAGCCCAGGTGCAGATGGACTGGGTGGATGAGGCTTCTACCCGGATTAGATATGAGCTTGCCACGGAGGAGTCCCTCCGCACGCCGCCGGAGTGGCGGACCAAGGCTATGGAGGCGCATATGGAAGCGGGAGGCTCCTTCCTGCAGATTTATGCCCCTAACCCCTCCCTTCTGAAGGGGATTCCACCGGAACGGCTGGCCATCGGCAACAAAGCGCAAGCAGAGGCCATGCAGGGCTTCCGCCGGTACGTCAACCAGAACCTGAACGCCTGGTCCATGGCTTCTGTGCCGACACCCGCCTGGGCGGCCGCCGTATTCCCCGAGCTGTCCCCGGAAGAGGCACGGGAGGCGCTGTGGGACCGGATTTTCCAGGTAAACCGGGTATACGAAGACGATCCGGCAGCCGCTTGGGAAGCTCATTTGGTGAACCTTAACCGGCGCAAGGATTATATGAACACCCAGCGCTTCCGCCGCCTGCACTACAAGGGCCCGGGCACAAATCTTACGATTGGACTGCCCGAGGGACATATCTGGAAGGCGGCCACCTCGGAAACTCCGGATGGAATTGTTTTCCTGCCCAACATGCCCACTGAGGAAATATTCACCATGCCCCACAAGGACGAGGTTAACGGTACGGTGGCAAGCTCCCTGCCGCTTCCTTATATGGGCAGCGTCATTGACGGTTTTTCCCTTACCTTTACGGACGGAGCGGTGACGGATTTTTCCGCAGCGGAGGGATATGAGCCTCTGAAGAGCCTGATTGAGATGGATGAAGGCTCCCGCCGTCTGGGCGAGGTCGCGTTGGTACCGCATCAGTCGCCGATCTCCGATTTGGGCATCACCTTCTACAACACCATGTTCGACGAAAATGCCGCCTGCCATCTGGCCCTGGGCAATGCCTACTCCTTTACTATCGAAAACGGAACCGCCATGTCCCGGGAGGAGCTTGGCCGCCGCGGCGCCAATACCAGCCTGGCCCACGTGGATTTTATGATGGGCAGCGGAGAACTGGATATCGACGGAGAGACAGCGGACGGGACCCTTGTTCCGGTCTTCCGCAAAGGAAACTGGGCATTCTCCTGATCTCTGCCGGGAGACCCGCTTAGCCCCTTTCCCAATTGTCCCGGTCCTGTGATATGATGGAAAAAAAGGAGATGACGAGGCATGGCCATGATTTTGGCAAGCTCGGAACGGATACGGCTGCGGGTATCGCGGCCCCATGATGTGGATTATGTGCTCCAGGCTGAGAGCCACCCGGACAACCGGGATTTCGTCAGCCAATGGACCAAGGAGCGGCACCGGGATGCCCAGGAGGATACGGACACGGTCCATCTGATTGTGGAGGCCGATCTGGAGGCGTGCGGCTATGCCATCATTGCCGGATTGGAGAATCCGGCGCGCAGCATCGAGCTGAAGCGGCTGGTGATTACGGAGAAGGGCAACGGCTTCGGCCGGGATGTGCTCCGCCTGGTGAAGCGCTGCGCCTTCAACCGTTGGAACGCCCACCGGCTTTGGTTGGATGTACGCAGCAACAACCCGCGTGCCCAGCAGCTCTATGAGAGCGAGGGCTTCCAGGTGGAAGGCACGCTGCGGGATTCTATCCTGGTAAACGGCGAATATGCGTCCGTGAATATCCTCTCCAT
>JAQSYT010000409.1 GCA_029256065.1 Paenibacillaceae bacterium | reverse complement strand
GTGAATCTCTCCCACAGGCTATTGGATACCATGATGATCGGCATGTGGCTCCATCCCAAACGAAGCCACTACGACCTGGATTCCATGCTGAATTTGTACCAGGTTGATGTGCTGCACCGGCATCATGCATTGGAAGACTCCATTATGACAGCCCATTTGTGGGCCAAAATGCTTAAGGATATCGCAGCCAAGGACATTACTAACCTTGGTGACTTATACGCCCATCTCAGCCACTACGGAACCTGATGGCCTGTTCCTCCCAGGAACGGCCCTCCCGGGGAAGGTAGCAGCGGAGGTCGGGCGTTTTGTTGTTTTGGAGGGAAATGATCAGATGCACAGGTGTGTCCCATAGGCTTTCCATGTCCGCGGCGGAGGGAACGGCGGGAGCTTGCGGGTGGGAATGGAATAAGCCCACAAGCGCCGGTCCTGTGCCCGCGGCCCGGGCATAGCGGTACACGGTTTCCACCCATTGGGCCGGATCAAAGGCAAAGGCGGTTTCCGGGGTGGCGGCGGTATTGCGCAGCAGCTGAAAGCCTTCCACATAAATGGCGCCCTGCCCGGCTTGTCCTGTCAGTATACCGCAGCATTCCCGGGGAAGGGCCTGCCGGCAAGCGGCAGCCAGACTGTCAGGGCGGTGGTGTTCCCGGAACAGGGCTGGATGAAAGAATATGTCCATGGTATTCCTCCCGTCTCCGTTTTCTATTATAGTATAATGATAAACCTTTCATTTCGGTAGGATGGTGGGCATGAAAATTCTGTTTGTGATGCTTGGATTTCTGTTTTTTGCTTTAGGAGCGGTTGGGACGGTTGTGCCGGTGCTTCCGAGTACGCCGTTTTTGCTGCTGGCGGCTTTCTTTTTTGCCAGAGGCTCGGAGCGGTTTAACAGCTGGTTTTTATCCACTGCTCTGTACAAGAAGCATCTGGAATCCTTTATCCAATCCCGTTCCATGACCCTCAAAACCAAAGTGTTTATCCTGAGTTTTGCCTCTACCATGTTGACGGTAGCTTTTATTGTGACGGATCTCCTGTTTCTCCGCCTGTTTATTCTGTTGGTTGCCGTGTATAAGTATTATTACTTCGTGACGAAGATCAAAACCATCCCTTCAGAAAAGCCGCGCGAGTCCACCAATGCGCTTGATAACAGTAAATAGTTTTCAGAAAATTCACTTTAGTAAGCGATCAGCAGGTTTTATAATATAGTGAAGCATTTGCCCGGCCGGGAGCGGGCCTGCCGAGACCGGACCGCCGGATTATACATAAAATCCCGATTAAACCTATAAGAAGAAAGGGGTAAACGGTATGAGCGTCAAGCTGACCGGCCATTCATGATCTACATTCCCGATGAGGCATTGGACCGTATGATTCAGGAAGACGTGCCATATCTGGATCTGACTACCTGGGTGCTTGGTTTTGGTCCGGTACCTGGCAGGATGGAGTATTTCACTAGACAGGAAGGGATTTTGTGCGGTACGGAGGAAGCGGGACGGATATTGGGGAAGCTGGGTGTACAAGTCACCCATGCAGCACCAAGCGGTCATGCACTCAGGCCTGGGGAGATATTCCTGACAGCAGAGGGTCCGGCGGATGCTATCCATATGGGGTGGAAGGTAACCCAGAGTCTGTTGGAATATTGCTCCGGCATTGCCACGAAAACAAAACGGGTGGTGGAGGCGGTTCATAGCGTGAACCCCCGGATGCCGGTGGTTACGACAAGGAAAAGCTTCCCCGGAGCCAAACAGCAGTCTGTTAAGGCTATTCTGGCTGGAGGGGCCTTTCCCCACCGGTTGGGATTGTCTGAAACGGTGCTGGTATTTGGGGAGCATATCGCTTTTTTGGGAGGGCTGGAGAGCTTCATGGAGCGGATTCCGGATATAAAGTCCCGGCTGCCCGAAAAAAAGCTGCTGGCCGAGACTCAATCCTTGGAGGAGGCATGGCTGCTTGCTGGTGCGGGCGTAGATGCCCTGCAATTCGATAAGCTTCCGCCGGAACAGCTGCGAGCTGCCGCGGCAGAGCTGAAAGCCGGATTTCCCGGCCTAATTCTCTTGGCAGCCGGAGGAATTGACGAGCATAACGCAGCGGAATATGCTTCGGCTGGAGTAGATGCTCTGGTGACCACCAGTCTGTTCTCTGCCAAGCCGATGGATATGAGTGTGCGGATTACGCCCCGGTGACGCGGCAGGGTGGCAGTATTATGCCACCTCCGCCTCAGGCTTGACCAGGAAAAAGACCAGGACAAGAGCAAGGAGGGCCAGGATGGACACGGTGATAAACACCAGCATGTCCGAGCGGTTCATCATCAGCTCGAACAAGGGCGGGCCAGCCGCCACACCCAAAAAACGGAGGCTGCTGTAAAGGGAGGTAATCATGCCCCGCTGCTCCTTTTCCACCGAGCCGGTTATCATTGTATTGAGGCAGGGAAGCAATAGGCCCGTGCCCACACTGCTGGCTGTAAGCAATCCGATGAGCCAATAAATATTGCTGCTCAGGAAAATAGCGGCTGTTAAAGAAGCTGTCATCAGGGCTAGACCGGTCAGCATGAGCTTGCGCATGAGGATACCATCTTTTTTTATAACCGCGCCGGTGGTGTATGAGGTGATGACCATTCCCAGAAGGGGAATCGCCAGAACCAGCCCCTTGACTACTCCGTCAATGGAGTATGGCGGCTTCTCAAGAATTTGCGATAAATAAAACAGAACACCGAACAGCACAAACAAAGCCAATGCCCCCGCCAAATAGCTGGTGAGAAGCCACTTGGCTTTTTCTTTAATCAGCTTCAGGGTGGTCCGGGTATATTCCTTAAGCTTAAGGGGAGGACGATCCCGGGCCGGCTCCTTCAGGATGAAAATCACAGCCAGAAGCGAGATGGCACAGAATACGGGAAGAGCAAAAAAAGCCAGATACCACACGATGAGAGCCAAGGCTGCTCCCATGATGGGGCTCAGCACCTTGCCTGTTCCGTTGGAGGCTTCCGTGAGCCCTAAGGCCTTGCTTTCCGTGGCCCCGCTGTAAAGATCCCCGGCTAACGCCATCGCGATGGGCGCAGTTCCGGCTGCTCCCATACCTTGCAGAGCTCTGGCGGCGATAAGCACAGAATAGGAGCCCCAGATAGCTCCGAAGCCCGCCAGAATTCCGGCCGAGCCGTAAACAATGAGAGAGGGGATTATCACGGCTTTTCTTGAGAAACGGTCGGACAAAAATCCGCTGACCGGAATGAACAGTCCTGCCGTAACCGAAAACAGGGTGATCACCAGGCTGGACTGGAATTCGGAAATCTGCATTTCATTCACCATGTCCGGCAATATTGGAATCAGCATGGAATTTCCCAGAACCAGCACAAGGGGAACTGTGGCAATAGCGGCAAATTCCCAGCCATGGCCCTTCCCGGCTTCTTTAGGCGTTTTTTCTCCGGAATCCTGGCTGCTGTCTTCCTTGATCAGGCTTTCAAATACCACCTGCAAGGGCTTCTGCTTGGTCTTCTCCATTATTTTCTTAGCCTCTTCTCATGAAATTGATATTTCTAATCTGTCCTAAGAGGGTGCCGGTCATGCTGGAGAACCGTGGTATAATCGGCAGAGAACCCGGCAATCATGTTAGAATCATTATAAACTGTTATCTAAAAGTCAGGAGGCCCGCATTAATGAACCGCAACCGGATTGTGGGATTGGCCGTGGGCCTGTTGCTCACTGGGACGCTTTTGTACCATTTAGGCTCCCGTGGAGAGGATGCGGCAGTTGTCCCTGCTGATGCTGCGCCGCGGCTGAACATGGCTGCACCTTCCTTCCAATTAACTGCACTGGATGGGGCAGCCTATCAGGTGGGCGGTCCCCGGGACAAACCGCTGATGCTGAATTTTTGGGCTTCCTGGTGCGGCCCTTGTGAGGAAGAGGCGCCTGCTCTGGCAAGCCTGTATGACAAGTACAAGGACAAGCTGGATCTGTATGCGGTGAATCTCACCGGCAATGACGACTTTGACCAGATGAAGGCTTTTGCCACCCAGTATAAGTTCCATTTTCCCGTGCTCCTGGACTATAAGCTGGAGGCGGCGCAAAAGTACCGCTTTCAGGTGATTCCCACCAGCTTCCTCATCGATAAAAATGGCAATATTGTTGACGTCCTCAACCTGCTCACGCCAGAAGAGCTGGAGAAGAAGCTGCAGAAGCTGATTGGGATTTAATTTAGGCGTGTACGTGAAAAACACCGGCCTCCCTTTTGAGTGGGGAAACCGGTGTTTTTGTTTGAGTGCATCATGAAGGTCATACCTGTGCACTCGTCATGCACATTAATGGTTAATCAGGCCTGCTTTGCCGATGGGAGTATCCCCGGCTATGGCCGAACGCTCCTTGCCGATGAGCGCATAGCGGATACTGTCCACCAGCGCCTGCCAGCTGGCTTCAATAATATTGTCGGAAACGCCGACGGTATTCCAGCTGCTCTTATAATCGGTGGATTC
>JAQSYT010000408.1 GCA_029256065.1 Paenibacillaceae bacterium | reverse complement strand
TGACTATCTGGAGCAGGTTCTGCCCGTAATGGATGATTCGGCAGAGGTTCTGGTGGAGCTGGGCTGGTCCAAGCTGAAGCTGGGCCAGCTTCCGGAGGGCGAGGAGCTGGTGCTGCAGGGGCTGGAGCGGAACCCCCGTGTCCGGTACGGCGAGCCGTATCTGTGGCTGAGCGAAGCGTTCCTGGAGCGGGAGCCGGACAAGGCGCTCTCCTATCTGCAGGAGCTGCGGCAGCTGAACTCCTCCTCGGCGGAGGCCTTTTACCGGATGGGCGAGCTATATAAATCCATGGGCCGCAAGGAAGAGGCGAAGGATGCATATGGCGAAGCGCTCCGTGTATACCGGAGTCTTCCTAAATACAAGCGCAAATCCGAACGGAAATGGGCGCTTTTGTCCAGGATGAAAAAAAATGCGGGCTGACCGGAGGCAGTCCGGCTCTCAGGAGCCGGCAAACCGCTGGCGGCAGACACGCAGAAGTTCCGGCAACCGCCAGGGATAAGCCTGGCGGTTTTATTTATGCAGTGCAGAGGAGAGAAACGTTCCTGTACGGCTTGACGGTTGGACGCAGCCGCCGATACACTAATAGCGGACTCACGAGAAACACCAATAAGAAAGGTTGAGATGTCATGTCCTTTATTCCGAAAGCACTGACCATTGCCGGCTCGGACAGCGGTGGTGGCGCAGGCATACAAGCAGACCTGAAGACCTTCCAAATGCTGGATGTGTTTGGAACAACCGCTATCACCGCCATTACGGTGCAAAATACATTGGGCGTTACCGGTATCTATGATGTGCCCCTGGAGGGTATTGCCGGACAGATTGATGCCGTCATGACCGATATCGGGGCGGATGCCGTTAAAACCGGTATGCTGTCCCAGCCTGCAGTGATTGAGCTGGTTGCTGCTAAAGTGAAGCAGCATGGCATTACGAAGCTGGTTGTGGACCCGGTTATGATCGCCAAGGGTGGGGCATCCCTGCTGGCGGAGGAGGCCAAATCCGTCATCCGCAGGGTGCTGCTTCCCGTTGCGGCGCTGGTTACCCCTAACGTACCGGAGGCGGAGGTGCTCACCGGGAAAGAAATCCGCACCCTGGAAGATATGAAGTTTGCCGCCCGGCAAATCGTAGAGGAATTCGGAGCCCGGGCGGCTGTGGTTAAAGGCGGGCACATGGAAGGGCCTCCGGTGGATGTGCTGTATGACGGAACGGACTTCCTCCTGCTGGAAGGAATCCGATACGAAACCCGCCATACCCACGGGACAGGCTGCACCTTCTCCGCCGCCGCTGCCGCGGGACTTGCCAAGGGCGACAGTCTGGATCAGGCGGTGAAAACCGCCAAGGCATTTATTACCTGCGCCATCCGGGACGAGCTGGGAATCGGACAGGGTCATGGTCCCACTAACCATTGGGCATACTCCAGGAGGGGCTGAACGATGTTCTACGCCGATTCGGACAAGCTGGACCGTCTTTTGGACTACCTGCCTGAGCTGGGCTCTGCGGCAGAGCAGGTAGTTTCCCGTTGGGAGCCTGGAGATGTTTTGCTGAAGGCTGCATTGGAACGGATTACCCATTTGGCGCTGGAAGCGGTGACAGATATCGGGGGGCTTTTGATCGACGGCTTTATTCTGCGCGATCCGGGCAGCTACAGCGATATGATGGATATTTTGCTGGATGAGGGTGTTATCAGCACCGCCCGGCACGGTTATTTGACCCGGCTTGTGGGAACCCGCAAGATGCTGGTACAGGATTACCTTGCCGCGGATCATCTGCTGCTTCTGGAGCTGGCCCGGGGTCTTCCCGAAGAGCTTAGCGGCTTTATTGGCAATGTACGGCAATTTGCGGAGCGGGAGTCAGGCGGAGCGGGATTGTAAGAATGACGGCGGATACAGCCGTCAGCGGATTATGATACTTTTATGTATAAAAATTTTACTTAATAACGACTATAAGATAAAATAAAGTCAAAACAGGTGAGGGAGGTGAAGGGTTGAGCAAGGATCAGGATTCGTCGACTCGAAAGGTTCTCCTAACCATGATGAAAACAAAAGGCCCTTTGTCAGTCAGCGAAATGGCTAAGCGGCTTGGTGTGACAGAAATGGCGGTGAGACGGCATCTGAACACCATGGAACGGGACGGTCTGATTGAAGCTACCATCTCCCGGCAGGCGATGGGACGGCCCTCGCATTTGTATTCCCTCACAGTTTTGGCTGATGATCTGTTCCCGAAGAATTATCATCTGCTGACCCTGGACCTTCTGGATGAATTGCTGACCCATGCCGGGGAGGAGCAGGTGAACCGGCTGTTCGAGGGGCGCAAGGAGAAGATGCTGGACAAATATGCCGATCAGATGAAAGGGCAATCGCTGGAGGAGCGGGTATCCGAGCTTACGGAAATCCAGAACGCCGGCGGTTATATGGCCAGCTGGGAAAAAAACGATGACGGCGGTTTTACCCTGAATGAATACAATTGTCCCATCGCCCAGGTGGCGAATAAATATGAGGAAGCCTGCAAATGCGAGCTGAACCTTTTCCGGACCCTGCTCCAAGCCGATGTGGAACGGACGGATTGCATGACCAAGGGCGCTTGCCGCTGCTCCTACCGGATTATACCGGCAGCAGACAGCGCCGCCTCCGGAATCAAAAACAACAGCCCCTCCTCCTGAGGCGGCTGTTGTTGCTTTCTGGGAAGAGCCTTACAGTCCGGAGGCTGGACGGATGATCATTTCATTGACCGAGGTGTCCTCCGGCTGCCGGATCGCATAGGAGATGGCTTCAGCAATCCGGTATGGGGAAATTCCCGCGCCGCGGAGATGCTCCGCCATGGCCAGAACCTCGGGGCTTGAAATGGTGTTGAGCAGCTCGGATTCCGTCATGCCGGGGGAAATGACCGTGGTGCGGACTGACGGTGCTTCTTCCTGGCGCAGCCCTTCCGTAATGGCCCGGACGGCGAATTTCGTGGCGCTGTATACAGCGGAAGTGGGGTTCACCACATGGCCGGCTACGGATGACAGATTGATAATATGCCCGGACTGCTGTTTGCGCATAACCGGCAGCACCGCGGCAATGCCGTACAGAACACCTTTTATATTCACATCAATCATCTGCTCCCATTCCTCCACCCGCAGCTCGTGCAGCCTGGATGCGGGCATAATGCCCGCATTGTTCACCAGCACATCAATACGTCCGTACCGGGCCATAGCAAATTCAGCCAGGTGCTGCATATCCTCCCGGGAAGCCACATCCGCGTTAGTGTAAACCGCCTCGCCGCCTGATGCGGCAATTTCGCCCGTGATTACCTTCAGCCGTTCCTCTCTTCTTGCAGCCAATACCACCTTATCCCCGTTTCCTGCCAGCAGCCTGGCAGTTGCCTCCCCGATCCCGCTGGAAGCTCCTGTTATGATCACAACTTTGGATGGACTGATTCCCATGATTAGCTGATCCTCCTGTGGATAATTTTTCGCAGCACTCAACAAATGTTGAAAAAGTAGCGGTTGTTGAATATTATTATAGCGGGAGGGCATTGCAATTCAATCGCCAATCCTATGGGGAATGTTCAATATTCAACAACACCCAGGCCAATGTTGAAAGATTCGGGAGGGCATCCTGCATGGCAGCTGAAACCAAAACCGACAGACGGGTTCTGAAAACCCGAAAAGCAATTATGGCGGCGTTTTTGGAGCTTTTTTTGGAAAAGGAGTTTGAGCATATTACCGTCCTTGATATTTCGGAGCGGGCTGATGTGAACCGCGGAACCGTATATTTGCACTACATGGATAAGTTTGACCTGCTGGACCAATGCATCGGAGAGCATTTAGAGGGACTGGCCGCTTTTTGCGGTTTGCACGTGCTCTCAACAGAATCTGTTACGCCTGTGAGTGAATTGAAACGGGTATTTGATTTCTTTCAAACTAATTTTCCGTTTTTTTCTGCTTTGCTTGCCAAAAAACAGACGACACTGTTCCGGGAGCAGCTTCTGGCCTTTGTTTCCTCGAATTTAAGACAAAAACTGGATGCGCAGGTCAGCCGCCCAGAGGTGGACAATGAGCTGAATGCCCAATTTATGGCTTCCGCCTTCGTGGGTATTGTGGAATGGTGGATTCTACATGGCATGCCACATACCTCCTTATACATGGCGGAGCAGCTGCACCTGCTTTTGAACCGGAATGGAATCTATACCTCAAAAGGTATGAACCGGGAGGGAACTCATTGACAAATCAACATACAAATGCTTCAATATGAATGAACACAAAAATATTCATTCATGGAGCGGCAGAATGGAAGACAAAAAGACCAGAATTTATAATTGCGCGAAGGAGCTGTTCAGCACAAACGGCTTCAAGGACACCGGCATTTCCGATATTGCCAAAAAAGCCGGGATGGCCGTAGGGACCATTTACAATTATTATCCCTCCAAGGAAAAGCTGTTTATGGATATTTATCTGGAGGAAAATGAAAAGCTGAA
>JAQSYT010000036.1 GCA_029256065.1 Paenibacillaceae bacterium | reverse complement strand
TTGCTGTCCACCTTCAGCACCTTGGCGGGCAAAGCCTGAACCTCAGCTGAAGGAGCGCTTGCTCCTGCTGCATTCCGTGCGGTCACACGGTACGTATAGATGGTGCCGTTGGCAGCAGATGCATCCTCAAAGCCTGTTTGGGATACAGTCCCGATTGCCTCGAAAGCGCCATTAGCCGTTTTACGTTCCACCTGGTAGGCTTCCGCACCAGCAGAGGCCACCCATGTCAGCGTTACCTTGCCTGTGGCTGCTTCCGCGCGCACACCAGCCGGGGCTGCAGGGGCTCCTGCAGGAGCCGTATAAGCATAAACGCTGCGCTGGTTGGAGCTTCTGCTCTCCTGCTTGGCGTTGGCCGCTGCCACCACATAATAATAGGTTTCGCCGCTTACTGCCGTACTGTCTGTGTAAGAGGTTGCCGTAACGGCTTCCTGGCTGATCCGCTCATAAGGTCCGCCGTTTACAGTGCTTCTTGCTACATCGTAAGCATCGGCTCCGGGAACAGAAGTCCACTGAAGCTCCACAGCGCCATTTACAGCCTCAGCTGCAAGCAGGACAGGAGATTGCAGGGCTGGAGCGGGAGAAACCGCCTCCAGTACCTTTCCGGGGCCCATACCCCCTGCATTGCCCGGGGTCACTTTGTAGTAATAAGCTGTATCCTCACGCAGTCCCATATCCAGATAGGAGTCGGCGTAAATCCGGAGCTTGCCGTTCAACAGGAGGGGCAGGAAAGGCCCGTTGGGATTGGTGGCACGTTCAATGGTATAGAATTCGGCCGTTTCCACTTCGCTCCAGGCAATCGTCAACTGGCCATCCCGAACCAATGCGCGGAGCTCCTCCACTTCCTTGACAGGAGGCTTCATATCCGTAGGTGTAACCTCGGCTATGTTGGAGAAGCCGCTTTCGGTACCCGTACGAATAGCTGTTACCTTGTAATAATAAGGCGTTTTATTTTCCAAGCCGCTGTTATCGGTGTATTCATTGCCTTCAATGCCTTCGGCAATTTTCCCGAATACGCCGTTTTCCTCAGCGCTGCGGTAGATGGTATACGTCTCCGCGCCGCTGGCGGCATTCCAGGTAAGACGCGCCTTCCGGTCAGCGCCTTCTCCCGTCAAGGCTTGGGGAACAGCAGTTTGTTGCTCAAACACACGGATATTGTCCACATATGCCGATCCGGTGGAGGAGCCCGCCATACGCACGTTCAAGGAAGCGATATCTGTAACCGGAGCGGAAAAAGCAATGTTCCCCTGATAGGCTGCCATTTCACCCTTATCGCTGTCCTTTGCGGATACATAGAGATCGGCGGTGTTTGCCTTCACATCAGCCACATAGGTGACCTTGTACCACTTGTTAATTTCGATATCGATGGGTGAAGAATTGATGTTGAAGGTGAGCGCTACCTTATTGCTGCTGTCCAGCAGCTCCAGCATATAGGAATCGCCGACTTTCTTAGGCTGCATAAACTCCAGGCTGGCGGTAATGCCCCCGCTGCTGTCAGCCGTTACCGGGGTGAAGGGCCGGTTAAAGCCGCCCCGTCCGGTGCCGTCGTTGATCCACAATACTCTGGAATCATTGCCGGCAATGGCTGCCGACGTATTCCCGTAGCTGTTGCCCAGACTTCCGTTGGCCACAACAGCAGTATTGTTGCCCGCATCAAATTTGGTGATGACGCCGCTGCCCAAAGGGGTGCGGTAGCCGGCAGGAAGTGCGCCCAAGGCGCTGCCTTCAAAATCGTCGCCGATCAGGAAATCTCCCGGTGTCGCAGCCAGCGCCTGGGAGGGAGTTCCTTCCCCTGCTGCATTGACAGCGGTAACCACATAATAATAGGTATTGTTGTTGGTTAAACCAGTGTCCGTATAGCTTGTGCCGCTCAATCCGGCGGCAGCCTCAGCGTATGGTCCTTGAGCGTCGCCGCTGCGTTTGACTGTATACGACAGAGCGCCGTTTACGGCTGCCCAGCTTAATTCAACCTGTCCGTTCCCCGCCGCTGCGCTTACATTCTGAGGAGCTGCGGGCAACACAGGCCCTGCTGCCGCAGTAGCATTCACCTCAACGGACGGTGCAGACTCCCCTGTGGGAGCAGTGGCCGTGACCACATAGTAATAGGTGATGCCGTTTACTGCGGTGATGTCCGTATAGGTCACAGCAGTCACTCCTTGCGGAGCAGCAATCTGCGGGGCAATAACGGAGTAGCCGCTTCCGCTGGCAACACTGCGCTTCAGCGAATAGTAGGTGGCCTCCGTTACCGAATTCCATCCCAGCTCCACCTTATTATTGCCGCCTGTGGCTATCACACCTTCAGGCGCTTTGGGCAGAAAGCTTTGGTAAACCAGGATATTGTCCAGGGACATGGTCCATGCCCCTGAGCTTCCTGATTTGGTAAAAGAAGTTATGGACTTGAGTCCCGCGGCGGACGGCTCAGTCTTAAATGGCTGGCCTGCCAGCTCTCCCAGCAACGCACCGGCGAGAGAATACAGATAATAACTGGCCTTCTTCGCATCCATATCCAGCACAGCCTTCAGATGATATCCTGTTTTGCTGAAAACCGCTGCGTCAGCCGAATCCTTTTTTCCCACGGGCACAAAGGCTCCGCCTGCATCCACGAAACAAACGAATTTGTTGTTTTGGTATCCCTGGGCCGGATTATTTTTGTTTTGGAGATCGGCAATTACCTTGCCCTCCGTATCCAGGACCTGCAGAATCATTCCGTTTTTGGAGACGTCGGACAAAACAAAATCCAACTCTACCGTTACGGTTCCTGTGGCGGTACCGTTGGCGGAAAAGCTGCGTTTAATGCCGGATGTGGAGACAGCCGAGCTGGATTGTGAAATCTTCAATGCTTTGGAGGACAGCACCGTGTTGGGAGCCTCCAATTCAATCACTTCCCCCACTCCCGGCGCTCCGGTGAAGGCTGTTCCAAAGCCTGCAATGGTGGATGCATTATCCCCGTTGGCTTGTCCGTTCAGAGTGGCGCTATCCGCATACGTTCCCTCAAAATCCTCCTGCAGCAGCACCGTGCTCCCCGCAGGGGCGACCGGGGACGCATAGGCCGTTCCCCCTGACAGGGGAATAGAGCCCAGCAGCAATGCTGCCGTGAGTATGGCGCTAACGGCCTGTTTCCATGTTTTTTTCCGTTTCATGGTTGGCGTTTCCTCTCCCTTTTTATGTGGTATATGTACCGCTGTCGGCGCTTGCCGGAATGCCGCAGACGCTTGGCCGGTCGGTTATCATTATGGGGGCCGGGCAGGAGAGAGGCTATAATCATTTCCGAGGAAGTTGGATGATTATCACCAGGAAGTGCAGGTGGCAGCTGGGCTGGATGCCTATTATCCGCCTGATTATTGCGACTTCCAAGCGGTAACGGAACTGTGCGACTCTTAAACTGCGAAAACCGTGATTTGGGCAGCGTAACGGAACCAGGAGACTCTTAGCCGTGTAAAAAGAGGCCCTCAGCAGTCCCATCCGGGCTGTAAGGGCCTCTCATTTCCGTTACCGCCGGAACCGGAGGATTTTCCGGCTCTAAGCGTCGCTCAGTTCCATTAGGCTTGAAGCCTAAGGATCACAGTCTTCAACACCGCCTGAAAAAACTGACCGCACAAAGCCTTGATCATTTCCGCAGAATATGATATTTTGATAAAAAATCAACCGGTGTGAAGCACATGCCGCTTCGATGCGTACTGCCCGTTTTGGGCACACGTGTTGGGGCGGTTTTTTTGGGATTCACGGGAAGGAAGCGGAAGGATGGCACTCTTTGATAACGTTTATGAGGCATGGTTGCAAAAGCAGCTTGCCGGGGAGCAAAACCCCAGGAGACAAGAGCTGCTGGGTAAAGGCTTGGGGCATGGAACGCTGGAATTCTTACGCGCCATCTGGTTCCCTGTTATTGGAAACCTGGAACATCTGTATCCTGAATATGAGGTGCGGGACTTTAACAACGGTTACCGCTACTTGGATCTTGCATATATGCCGGGCGGCGCCAAGGGATGTATTGAAATTCAGGGTTACAGATCCCATGCCAGAGATATCGAAGCCGGACGTTTCAAGGACTTATGCATGAAACAAGCCTTGCTTGCTCTTGACGATTGGTGCTTTTTGCCGATTGCGTACTTATCAATCCGGGAGGACCCCGGGGTCTGCAAACAACTGGTCCTTTCCTTTGTCGGCAAGTTCTTGTCCATTGAAGCACCATCCGAAGTAAGCTGGTCCGAAGCGGAAACACTCCGTTATGCCCGGAGACGAATGCGCCCCTTTACACCGGGAGAGCTGTCTGCCCACTTGAGGCTTACAGAACAGCATACCAGAAATGTTCTCCGCGGGCTGGTCAGCAAGCAAATGCTGGAGGTTGCAAGCGGAAAACTGAGGTATCGAACCTATCAGCTTCAGGATAATGGCTTCTAACGGATTTCTTAATGCGGGTAGCGGTATTTCCACGAAAATGCCGCACCTGCACCCACCATTTTCACTGCTGGCGATGGCCGCTGGGCCATGGGCGATTCTAACGAATCTCACAATGCCTATTTCTCGAAAAAAGGCTGTTTTCAAAATGTAACGAAACTGAGCCACGCTATCTGCCGCCCTTTGGCCTATTTCCACTTATGTATTGTGAAATAAGCTCTTACAGATTCGTTACAGTTTGGGTAGACGCCATATGGACAAAATAACGTTGGTGATATTCGTTAGAAAACTGACGCACGATACTGGATGCTCACTTCTCAATACGGGATACGGGATACCGGATACCGGATACCGGATACTGGACACTCGACACTCATCTCTCGACACTCAACACTCTCATCTCTCGACACTCAACACTCTCATCTCTCGACACTCACCACTCGTCTCTCGCACTTGATGCTGAACGCCTGCTGCTTCCACGGGGGCGCGCTCAGCTCCGTTACACCCGCTCCCCAACCCGCAGACCCGCCGCGTGCACCACCCGCCTAACGCCAAAAAAGCCCCTGTGGATTATTCCCACAGAGGCCTTGCAGACCCGGCACCGCCATCTACTGCTTGTGCCGTTCCGATTCCCTATAGCTTTCATTCATCTCCCGGATAACCTCGGCCCCTCCGGCGGCCTCCCAACGCTCCCGCTCCCGCATAAAGCCAGCATCATCCACTTGACCCAGTATATACATGTAGGTAGCGTTGGTGATCATTTCACCCAGCTCATTGCCCCGCTCCGCCTGCATCTGGGAGACCAAGGCCGTAGAGGGGTCGGCAACAGCTATGGTTTTGTTATCTGCCGTCATGGCATTAATCTGCTGCTGGGACACACTCTGCTTATCCTGGACAAGATAGGGGATTTCCACAAGCCGCAGCGCAGTGGTATAGGGCTCCACCTCCCGCTCCCGCATACTCTTGGTATCCGGCCAGATCTTCACGCTCCCGCTCCCCAGCAGTGTATAATGCTTGTCCGGGATGCCGAAGGACAGCAGGTTATGAACGTCAGCCGATAGCGTTTTCTCGAAAAAATCAAGAATGCCCAGCAGCTCCTTCTCTGTTTTGACACTGCTCTTCGGGAACAGGAACAGCCCGCCGAAGCCCGGCCCTCCCCACACCCGGTCGCCCTGCGGACCGGACACACGATTTTGGACACCGATCACAGCCTTCGGATTCAGCTTGGCCATCTTATCCTGGTTGCCGGACGCCAGAATGTTGGTGATCATCATCCCGGCTTCCCCGCGGACAAAACGTTCCTCCTGCTGCAGCTTGCTGGTCACCGTAAAATCTGAGTTCATGACACCTTCGTTATACAGCTTTTTCATAAATTTCATGGCGTCCATATAAGCATCCGTATAAAAGTCCGGGAGCAGTCCTTCCTCCTGCAATGCCCAGCCGTTAGGCGCCCCGAGATACACCGCCAGATTGCGGAAGGCCCCATAGACCAGATCGTTGCGGTCTACCAGACCGTATGTATCCTGCTTGCCGTTACCGTCCGGATCATCGAAGGTGAAGGCGCGGAGCACCTGGTACAGATCGTCTACCGTCCGGGGCTCGGCAAGCCCAAGCCGATCCAGCCAATCCTTGCGGTACTGGATGCCCTGGCGCGAAACCGGCCTTTCCCAATACAAGCCGTAAACCCTCCCGAAATATGAACCGTTGTGGAGAATGCTTGGGTCCAAATAACGGGTGAGCAGCGGAAACCGGGACAGATACGGTCCAATCTCCCAAAACCCGCCGGAGCGGACGGCATTGACAACCGACGAATGCCTCAGGTCCACCGCCTTGACGGACAGCACCTCCGGCAGGATTCCATTGGCCAAGGCCGACACCATCTGGTCGGAGTACAGATTCTCGGGCACCCAGGTAATGCCCAGCCGTTTGCCGGTTTTCTGCTCCAGCTCCGGCACAATGCCCGGGAGAGGCGGTTCACCGGTATTCTGCACCAGCATCATGCGGATAACGGCTTCACTCTGCGGCTTGTCCGTGGCAACCGGACCGTTGCTGCCCTCCCCCTGGCAGGATGTCAGCATCAGAACGGCTGGAAGCATAAGAATAAAGAGTGCCTGGTATGAATGTTTCACTTTACGCTTCCTCCTCCCCGTCTGCCGCTTGCTGTGCCGCAGGATCCATGTTTTCCCCCTGCATATCCCGGTACTTCCCCGGGGTAAGCCCCTCCAGCTTGCGGAAGGAGCGGATAAAATTCTGCGGATTATTATATTGCAGCCTGGCGGCGATATCCTTGACGGGCATATCCGTTTCCTTCAGCCACCGGAGGGCAACCTGATGACGGTGGCGGGCCAGATAGGCGGCGAAGGTCATTCCCATACAATTGCGGAAAATCGTCCCCGCATATCCTCCCTGATAATGGAGCCGGTCAGCGCAGATATCCAGCGTCAAATCTGTGTCATATTCCTCGTGGACCATGCGCACCATTTCCTTGGCGATGGCCATATGCCGGACCTCGGACTGCTCCTCCAGCCTGTCCAGCAGGGGACCGATCACCTTTTCCATGAACCAGACGGCTGCCGCTTCCTCCTTGTCCAGGGCAAACAGCTGGTCGATAAGCAGCTGCTGCTGCTCCGGAGGGACAGCCTGGCGGGCAATGCTGTTGGCCAGGGCCAGCAGGTTCACCAACAGGCGGACATACTGGAACTGCCGGTCATACAAAACAGGATATGCCTCGCGGATTTGCTCCAGCAGCGTAAGTGCCAGCACCTTCGACTGCTCCCGCTCCAGAAGCTTGATGGACTGGAACAGCTCCTCCTGCAGCTTCCGGGGATAACGGTCATGAAGGGCATGGGATTCGCCCAGATCGGCAAACCGGATAATCGGTTGGCTTCCGAAGGCAGCCCGGCGCTGGAGGGCCTCCACTGCTTCATCATGGGCTTGGGGGATCAAGGAAGCACCGGAATGGGCCAAACTGATGCCCACCGCCACCGGCAGCTCAAGCAGTTCCGCGTGGGTTTCTACGATCCGCTTGGCAATCCGGTAAACCTCCTCCTCCAGATTATCCGCATAGGAGGAGGTTATCACCGTAAGCTGGGTTCTGCCCAGCACGGTGGGCTCCAGGCGCCGATCCGCAGGAACCAGCTCTCCGATGATGTTATTCACGGCAAACAGCAGCAGATCCCGGTCCTTCTCCGAAAACCGGGTTTCCTCCAGATTGCCCGTCTGCACCGCCACTACACAGAAATTGCGGAGATTGGCGTTTAGACCATATTCATGGAGACGCCCGGATACCTCCTCCTCCTTCAGACCGCCCAGGAACAGGCGGATCATAAAGAAGCTGCGCAGCAGCTCTCCCTGGCCGGAGAGCCGGTCCTCCAGGCTTTTTTTGGCATCGAACAAAACATGCACCTGCTGGCCGATGAAGGCCAGCTCATCCTTGGACTCTCCGCTTCCCGCCGAGGTCTGGCCGGCCAAAACCTGCTTGACGATATTGCCGATGGGCCGGTACAGCTTCCGGGAGCCCATATACGCCAGCAGGATGAACAAAAGCAGGAGCCCTACGCAAATATAAAAGGTGAACCAGCCGATTTCCCGGGAGTTGCGGTTCAGCTCGTTTAGGGAAACGGCGGAGAGATACGCCCAGCCGTTATAGTCCGAAACCAGATAATTAACGGTAAACTCTTCCTTCCCCGCCTTCAGCACAAAGGGCTTCCCATCCCCGCCGGCTAGAGCTGCCGCTGACTGTCCCACTGCAAGATCCAGCTGCGGGTTGGTGTTCCCGCTCTGCACGATGAGCTCCCCCTGATCGTCAAATACGTACAACGGCTCCTTCTGCTCCTCTGCCGTAAACACTTCATTGAGCCGGCAGGCGGGAATCTTCACCGTTGCCATGCCGATGCTGGAATAGGCCGTCAACGGAAGGCCCTTCTGAAGAAGGAGATAGCTGCTGCAGCCTCTATCCTCCACACCTGGCGCCTCTCTTGAAGCTCGGTGCACTGTCACCTCCGCCAGCTCCGGGATACGGGCCTCCGGATGGCTCTGTGTCCAGGCATCCAGCCGGGAGAGTCCCTCATTGGTAATCATCCAGTTGCCTGTCACGCTCCACACCCGGACCTCCTCAATTCCCGTATCCAGGCGCTGCAAATTAGTCAGCTCCGTACGGACCTGATTATACAACTGGAACTGGTCGGGGCGGAGGGGCTCTGTCAGGACGGAGGTCATCAGTCTGGAGCTGAAAAAATGGCTCATGGCCTGATCAGCCACCTTCAGAGTCTCCTCCACCCCTAATTGGGTCTGGCGGAGGTTCAGCGCCTTTTGCTCGCTTACCTTCATCCGTACGACCTGGGCGGACTTCCCATAGGAAATAATCCCCAAGAGCAGCACGGGAAGCGATGCCAGAATAAAGCAGAATAACAGCAATTTCAGATAATAACGGCCTTTTTGTTTCACGCGCAAAACCGGTTCACCCTTTTTGATCAGTCTGTGGGGTCGATTCGCCGACCCGCTTCCCATAGTCAGGAAGGCTTTTACTTGATGGTCGGACTATGCTACATTATAAGCATAGGTCAGGTAGCTTTCTCCGCTTATTACAGGAGAGAAAATAGAGGTGAAGAGAATGAACAATCCGCTTTCGGGCAATATCGCCAAGTATATGATTTCCGGAGATTCCATCTCCAAGGGTGTGGTGCTTGACGAGGTCCGCAATAAATATGTAGTGCTGGAAGACAACTATGTGGCCCTGCTGCAGGATAAGCTGAAGGGGGTCATTCACAATACGGCACGGTTCGGCAATACGCTGCTGAAGGGAATTGGCCATCTGAAGCGGGATGTGGTGAACGAGAAGCCGGACGTGGTGCTGATCGAATACGGCGGGAATGACTGTGATTTCAACTGGAATGAGATTGCAGAGAATCCAGGCGGTGATCATACCCCAAAAACGGACTTCAACGTATTCGAGCGGATGCTGACGGAAACCATTGAGTTTCTGCGCAGCAAGGACGTTGTTCCCGTTCTGATGAATCTGCCGCCGCTGAATGCAGACCAATATTTCAAGTGGGTCAGCCGCAGCAATCCGGAGGCAGAACGGAACATTCTCCAATGGCTGGGCAGTGTCACTAAAATCTATTGGTGGCAGGAACGCTATAATTCTACCATTTTGAAGGTGGCGGAAGCTACCAAAACCAAATATATTGATGTCCGCGGCGCATTTTTGGAGCACCCGGATTTCACCCGGTTCATCTGCATGGACGGGATTCATCCCAATAAGGACGGCCACCGCATCATCTCAGAGCGGGTGCTTGCCTTTATCCAGGAGCATTACGGCTATCTTCTCCAGGATCATAGCGAGCCGGCACCGGGTTGAAGCCATAATTCCCGCAGCGACCCGGCCACACCATCTGCAGCGCACAATAAAAACACCCTCTTCTCCTTTCACCGGTTATCCGGCGGAATGGTGAAGGGGGTGTTTTCGTCTACATCAGGCGCCTGTCAGTCCATGCGCTCTACCAGACCCCGCAGATAAGTCCGCAGCGCCGGGGCAAGCTCCTCCCGTTTGAGGGCAAATTCTATGGTCGCCTGGATATAGCCCAGCTTATCGCCGGTATCGTACCGGTCTCCTGTTTGCCGGAAAATAGCCATGGCCTTTTCCCCGTTCAGCACCCGGAGAGCATCGGTAAGCTGAATTTCCCCGCCTCTGCCCGGCGCCTGATGCTCCAGAATGCCGAATATTTCCGGCTCGATGACATAACGTCCGATGACGGCCAGATTGGACGGAGCTTGCTCCCGCTCGGGCTTTTCCACCAGATCATGAATATACTCCACACCGCTCTCTTGGTCACCAGGGGAAATAATGCCGTACTTGTCCACCTCGCTCCAGGGCACCTCCTGGACGGCAATGACAGAGGTCTCTACCTGCTCGTACAGGTCCAGCATTCCCTTCAGGCAAGGAGGCTCGGAGGCGATAATATCATCCCCCAGCAGCAGCGCAAAAGGCTCATTCCCGATAAATTTCCTGGCGCACAGCACAGCATGCCCCAGCCCCAGGGGCTCCTTTTGGCGGATGTAATGGACGTCTGCCAAATTGGAGACGGTCTGCACCATATGGAGAAGATCGTCCTTGCCTGTTCTGGAGAGCATCATCTCCAGCTCCACGGATTTGTCGAAGTGGTCCTCAATAGCCCGCTTATTGCGGCCCGTCACAATGATAATGTCCTCGATGCCGGAAGCGATGGCCTCTTCCACGATATATTGAATGGAGGGCTTGTCCACAATGGGAAGCATCTCCTTGGGCTGGGCCTTTGTTGCCGGCAGAAACCGGGTACCCAGTCCTGCAGCGGGAATAATCGCCTTCTTGATACGCATGTGTTACGCCTCCTTCTATTACTGGCGGCGGGAGCGGCTTTCCGCACGCTGCCGCAGGAACGGCAGAACAGCGGCTTCCACCCGTCTTCCGCCCAAAGGCCCGTGAAACACCACGCCGCCTCTTTCCCCGTGATAGTCCGAACCGGCTGTTGCGGCCAGTCCATGACGCCGGGCAATCTCCCGGTATTTCTCCACCTCTTCCGGCGAATGGTCCGAGTGGTCGGCTTCAATGCCATCCAGCCCGCTGCCTGCCAGACGCTCCACCAGGACATCGTTATCATACAGCCCCGGGTGGGCCAGCACAGCGGCTCCGCCGGCCTCATGAATCCAGGCGATGGCGGTTTCCGGGGAGATGCGCTTGGGGCTCACAAAAGCAACCCCGCCCTTTCCGATGAGGCGCTGGAAGGCATCATGCTGGGATTGGGCATAACCCTTGTCCACCAGCACCTGGGCGATGTGCGGACGGCCTACGGTGGTGTCCTTTTGCTCCACAGGCCCCCGCCGTTCCAGCACCTCCTCCAGTGTAATGGCATAGCCCAGCTCGCGGAGACGCTCCAGCATCAGCTCATTGCGCCCCTCCCGGACATTCCGCAGCTCCGCCAGCCGGGACAAGAACAAGGGATCGGCAATGTCCATATAATACCCCAGCACATGGATATCCTTGCCGTCCTCCGAGGAGCTGATCTCTACTCCCGGCACCACTGTAATCCCCGCAGTCCGGCCTGCCTCAAAGGCCTCCTCCAGCCCGGCTACTGTATCATGATCCGTTATGGCAACCGCACTTAACCCCGCCGCCGCAGCCCGTAGGACATTCTCCGTGGGGGTTCCCGTTCCGTCGGAGGCGCGGGTGTGGGTATGTAAATCAGCGTACCCTTCAACGATTTCAGACATACCTGCAGCAATCCTTTCGGCGCAAGCGTATTTATTTATTTCCATTACAGCCACTGCTTCAAATCCCGCTCCTTCATGAAGGTCAGGAAGGTTACTGCTGAGATCGGCAGAAGCGCGGACTTCAGATGGATGGAATAGAAGCTCCGCATAAACCGGATGCCCTCTATGCTTCTCGCCGCAAGCACCCCCAACGCCAGCTCATGCTTAATAGAGGATTGGGAGAGGATAGACAGGCCCAGATTGGCTTCAACGGCAGATTTTACAGCGCCGGTGCTGCCCAGCTCCATGAGGATCTTCATATCCGATAAATCCAGTCCCCGCCGGACCAGCTCCTCCTCCATCACCCTGCGGGTGCCTGATCCCTTCTCACGGACCACGAAGGGATAACGCAGCGCATCCTCCAGTGTGATCTGCTCCTTTTGGGCCAGCTCATGGCCGGCAGGCAGCACCAGCAGAAGCTCATCGCTTAATACCGGGTCCATCTGCACATCCGGATGCTCAATCGGCGCTTCTACCAGCCCGAAGGTCAGCTGATGCTGCATAATTTCATCGAGAATTTGGGTGGTATTCATCACCTTCAAGCTAACGGAAATATGGGGAAATTCCTGCCCGAAGGGGCCAAGCAGACGGGGGAGAATATATTCGCCAATGGTCAGGCTGGCTCCCAGCTGGAGCCTTCCTTCCAGCATATGCGTAAACCGCGACATCCCGGTTTCCGTTTCCCGCATCAGTTCAATGCTCCGTTTGGCGAAGGGGAGGAGCGCACGGCCCGCTTCCGTAAGCTCAATTTTTTTGGTGGTGCGCAAAAACAGCTTGGCCCCGAAATACTCCTCCAGGGACTGAATCTGCATCGTCACCGCCGGTTGGGTCATATGCAAGGCCTGGGCCGCACCGGAGAAGCTGCCCTTCTCGGAAACGGTATAAAAAATATGCAGTTGATGGAAATTTAACGCCATATGCGTCCACCATCCCTTCCTTCCCATTCTATAACAAAGCTGCGCAAAAAGCTTCTGCGCCGCCGTTTCCTACATATAAATAAAAAGCATCCCCGCAACAAGAGTCTCCGGAGAGTTCTTTTGGGGAATGCTGTTACATAACTTTCTCTTACTGCTGCTTCAATTGCCGCTTCGGTTATTTGCGCTTGCGGCTGTTCTTCACCAGTGTCATCCGCCGGGAATGGCGCAGCCAGGAATAATACGTTTTCAAATCACGCAGCTCCATGGTCTCCGACATCCGGCCAAGAAAGGTGACCACGATCATCTTATAGACTGGCCCCCCGGTCAGATCCGTTTCATTCTCCAGAGGAACAAACTCCGCAACCATGACCAAATCTTCATCAATCAGATACACATCCTGCTCATGACGGTAATAATTGCGAATGTGACCATTTTTGAGCCTATCCCATAAAAAGGAAGAGATGTCCTCATAACCTGCCTTCTGGCTCTCCACCCGATCCAGCCAACGGGAGCGGGCATGATGAGTGATAACTATATCAGCTATTTTTTTCTCTCCCAGGACAACAAAAAAAGGCTCGTATGTGCTCCACCTGTCCATCTGCTTATCTCTCATGCTCTTCACTCCTCTATAACGCTGGAAGGACTTTAGACCCGGATGGTCCTGAATATAATAATAGGATACCCGATTACAATTCAATTTCCAATTAAATAATCCTCCGTAATAGCTAAAATCCTATTCAATTTTATAAACAATAACCTTAAAACTGGTAAAAAATATCGTGATGAGTATCCTTCTTTTCCTATATTTATCACATTACTGCACATAAACGCAATCCTTAATTTCACTTTGTTGCATAAATAACATAGTCTCCAAGACGGATAGGTGAATGTCCGCCCTTTATCTGCCGGTTATCCGGTCCAAATCCAAATAGTGAAGGTTTTGTGAACAGCGTTACACCCTGCCGTTTCGAAGTGTCTGAATAACAAAACCACAAGGAGGATCTTCAACATGACAGTAATCGGATATTTGAAAAAGGATACAGAGTTTGACTACGTGATTGTCAACAAATGCAGCGTGACGGTTTTCGTGGAGGGAGAATTGGATTACGTAGGGCCTTTGAAGGGTTATTCACGGGACTTGATTCAGGTTCCGGGAGGAGACCAGTACCTGCGGAATCTGGTGCAGGTGTCGATGAGCTGAGCATTCCTCCGATGATAGACCAAAGCAAAAAGACACTGCCGCGGCAGTGTCTTTATTTTTGCTGCACCTATCCTCAGGCGCCTCTGAAAACTACGATTCGCTGATTTCCTGTGGATTCAGGCTTTTCTCCAGCCCCTCCTGGTTGTTCCGGCTGTATTCCGTTTTGATCTCGTTGCGGAAGGAGCGCTCCACTTTTTTCACGTAGGGAAGCCGCTGCAGACCCTTCAAGGTTTCCTCCAGCTTATCGGAATAAATATACAGGACTACATAAGACATCTTTTTGGAGATATAATGGATACTGCCGAAGCGTTCCAGGTTTTTGGCCGGTTTAATGTCGTTCACCCAAATGATTAGTCCGGTTCTTTCTGTAATCATTGCTCTCCCTCTTTTCTGGTCACCAAAGATGCTTTCACGCGAGTATAATACTTTATCATGAATTCGGAGATGTTTAAGATGCACAACTCAGAAATCCTGCTCCATGTAACCCGTGGCTCCCTGGTGGAAAGCCTGCACAGGGGCCACATTGCCATTACCGACTCCGCCGGCAGACTCTTTGCTTCTGCGGGAAATCCGGAAATGTTCATTTTTGCCCGTTCCTCCATGAAGCCCATTCAGGCGCTGCCTGTCCTGGAATCGGGGGCAGCCGCCGCATACGGCTTCACGGATGCGGAAATCGCCATTCTCGCCGCCTCCCACAACGGGGAGGAATTCCATACGTCAACAGTAGCCTCCATGCTGGGCAAGCTGGGATTGGAATCCCGCTGCCTGCTTTGCGGCCCCCATGCGCCATTCCATGCGGAAAGCGCCGCCTGTCTGGCTAAGGCAGGCATTGAACCCTCGGAGCTGCACAATAACTGCTCCGGCAAGCATGCCGGGATGCTGGCGCTGGCCCTCCACCTTGGCACCGATACCGGCACCTACATGGACCCTGCGCATCCTGTGCAGCAGCGGATGCTGGAAGCCGTCAGCCGGCTGTCCGGCTATCCGGCAGCCAAGATCGTACTCGGCACCGACGGCTGCGGCGTGCCCGTATTCGGCCTGCCGCTGAACCGGCTGGCTGCCGCTTACGCCCGGCTGGGCGAGCTGAGCCGGGAAGAGAATCCCGCCGGCTTGTCGGCTGCGGCTAAGCGGATTATCGGGGCTATCGCCGCCCATCCCGGCCAATTGGCGGGAACCGGGCGCTACGATACCCGGCTGATCGAAGTGACCAACGGCCGTCTCATCGGCAAGATGGGAGCAGAGGGTGTCTTTGCCATAACAGCCCCGCAGCTTGGCTTGGGCTTGGCCCTTAAGATTGAGGATGGAACCCAGCGGGCCATCTATCCCGCGGTAACCGAAGCCCTTACCCAGTTAGGCTGGCTGACAGACGGGGAGAACGAAGCGCTCTCCGGCTTCCATAAGCCTGTGGTCCGCAACTGGAAGGGCACTGCAGTAGGTGAAATTCTGCCGGTCTTCAGGCTGCAGCCCGCAGCCCTCTAACGCAAGCACCGGCTCCGCGGCAGGCAAAGCGTTGACAGCCGGTTCGCAACCGTGCCGCCAACGCTTTGCCTGCCGGTGTCCTTGTTTCCCTGTGCTGCCGGCCCTCTTAGCCGCAGCGTCCGCTGCAGCTCCCGCCGGAGCTGCAGCCGCCCTCCTTGGGCAGCGGGTCATTGGACGGCACCTTGACCGTATCCGATACGGCACCGGCAATCAGCGCGGATATATCATAGAGCAGACCGTCCAGCGATTTCTCCGCTTCCTTGAAGGCCTGCACATTGGGCAGCGCATCAAGCTGATCTTGAACCTCCTTGACCGCATCCATCGCTTTATGATATTCGGGATGGAAATGCCCGAAACGCTGGCATTCCTCGAACAACTCCCTCTTCTTCCCCAACTGGCCGATTAATTCCTGGGCAGCCGGATCTCCGGACAGCCTCTCCTTCTCGGCAAGATAACGCATTGCCTCCTCAGAGGCCAGAATCATATCTCCCAGTTCATATGCACGAAGGAGCAGGGCCGACATATCCAGTGCTTGCTTCTCCATTACACTCACGCGAGCCTCACGCCTTTCATCTATTCATGTATCCCCGGCCATACCAGCCGAAGACCTGTCCATTCCCGGGGCTTCAGCCGTACGGCCAGCTTCCCCTGCATTCCCCAAACTTCCCACTCTTCCGCTTCTTCGGCAAGCCGCAGCGGCACCAGCGTTATCTCTTGGCCGTCAGCAGTTGTGATCCGGAGCGCTGTCCGGAGCGCAATAGCCCTGCGGATCATCTCCTTCTCCGTGGAAGGATGCCCCCGTCCGCCGAGGGTCCACCAGGAGGCGGGCACCTCCGCAGGCAGTGGGTCTAATGACGCTTCTACGGCAAGCCGTGCAGCACGATTATGGGAAGACTCTTCCCCAACCGCCATAACAACCACCGACTCCGGCACATATACCGGCCCAGGGGCCGCATTTCCCATCCCGGTAACCCCCGGACCGCCAATAGAAGCAGTCCCTGCCTGTTCCCGGATATAGCGGATAACGCCTTCATCTATATCAACCTTGCTGCAACCTTTAAGCTGTCCGATCAATGCCTCAGCTGAACCTCCCGCAGACCGTCCGGCGCCTATACTCCGGGGAGTCAGGCGAAACACGGAGATTTCCCCGCGGACCGTCCACTCGCCCCATTGAAGCAGCTCCCACCACAACGCGGGGGGCGGGCAAGGCGGAACGATAATTTCCAAATCCGGCTGTACTACAACGCCTGCAAACCGGGACTCCCAACCATCATCCTGCTGCGCGTCAATAGGCGCCCGCAGCATAAAGGCTGTACCGGATTCCCGCTTCTCCAGATACAACCATCCCCAAGCCCCCAGCGGAACCAGGCGGGTGGAAATGAAATCCATCTGTGCCATGCAGTCTAAATCCATCATACCACACACCCGCAACCAGTCAAATAGATGATTCAAGGGATACCAGCGCCCCGGAAAGGCCGTTTCCACCGCGGCAAGAGCATGAAATTCCCATCCATGGAGGGAAGGGGCAACCGCCCTTTTCCAGACCCTATACAGCTCCCCCATGAGGACATTACGGGATATCCGGAGCCAAGGCGCGGCAGCCGTCCCATCAGGCTTGTAACAGCCGTCCTGCACAAGCAAAAGACCGGATGCCACCGCCATATGAAGGGCAGCCGAGACTGCCGGTCCGTAGTTATGAGGAGCAGCCCAAGCAATCCCGCTCCCCTCCAGCTCACCGTTCCGGGCCAGAAGAGCCCGCTCCAGCTTCCGCACCGCTTGTCCGGCCAAACGCCCGGAGTTCAACAGCTTCAGCTCCCCCCGGGAAGCCGCCAGCAGGATCTGGAGCACATCCGCCACAGCATCCCCCGGTTCATTCCGGCTGCCCTCCGCCAGATATCCATCGGCCGCCTCCGGCTCAGGCTCCAGACCAGGAAACAGCGTCTTCTGCCAAAAGGTCAGATGCTCCTCCGGCACTCTGTATTGATGCTCCTTCCAGCCCTTGGACACGGCGGCAACCAATCCGCAGCTCTGAAGCAGCCGCAGGGATGCTTGGACATGGGCACCGCTTAGGCCTTCCTGCAAGGCAAGCTGCGCCAGCTCCTCCTGCTCCGCCGGCAAAGGACCGTAACGGGCAACCAGAAGCCGGAGAACCGCTGCCGCCCAAGGACGGAGCCTGCCGTATGCCGCCGCCAGACCCGCTTCTTCCCCCACACTGTCCGGGCTGCCGGGGCTCATGGTTGTCCCTGCCCATCTGCCGCATCTGCCAGCTCCGCCGCGCACTTCACCTCATAGCGGTATCCCTGCTCCAGAAGAAAGAGCTGGCGGTTGACGGCGAAGTCCTGCTCCCGGCTGTCCTCCGTAACCAGCGTATAAAATCTGGCGGCGTTGGCGCCGGATTTGGGCCGGAGAATCCTGCCCATCCGCTGGGCCTCCTCCTGCCGGGAGCCGAAGCTGCCGGAGATCTGCACAGCCACAGAAGCATCCGGCAGATCCACGGCAAAGTTGGCCACCCGGGATACCACCAGGGTCTGCACCTCCCCTTGCCGGAAAGCCTGGAACAGCCGTTCCCGCTCCTCATGCCGGGTATCCCCGCAGATAAGGGGTGTCCCCGTTTCCTCCGACACCCGGCGCAGCTGGTCCAGATACTGTCCGATAATGAGCACCCGGTCGCCACGGCACTCCTCCAGTACGCGGCGCAGGATGCCGAGCTTGCCGGAATTCTCCGCCGCTACCCGGATTTTCTCCCGGGGAAGCGCCTGGTCATAGCTCTGCCGGTCATCCTCTGAAAAAGGAACCCGCACCTCCATGCAGTCCACCTTCGCCAGCCAGCCCTCTCTCTCCAACTGCTTCCAGCTGATTTCATAACGCTTGGGGCCGACAAGCCCGAATACATCCGCCTCCAGCCCATCCTCCCGGATAAGGGTGGCTGTCAGCCCCAGCCTGCGGGCCGATTGCAGCTCCGCTGTCATCCGGAACACCGGCGCAGGCAGCAAATGCACCTCATCATAAATAATCAGGCCCCAATTCCGGCTTCCGAACAGATCCAGATGGAATGTTTCCTTCCGCCCTGCCCCATGGGTCAGAATGTGGTACGTCGCAATGGTGACGGGACGGATTTCCTTCTGTTCGCCGCTGTATTCGCCGATGCAATCCTCTCCAAGGGAGGTCTTCTGCAGCAATTCACGCTTCCATTGGCTTACAGAGGTGCCGCTTACCGTAAGAATCAGGGTCTCACAGGCATAGCGGGCCATAATGGCCAGACCGACCACTGTTTTACCTGCGCCGCAGGGCATCACCACCACACCGCTGCCGCCGCCGTAGTCCTTACGGGCGAAGGCCTCCACCGCCTCCTGCTGATAGCTCCGCAGGCTGAAGGCGGCACCGCTTGCAAGCTTCTCCTTAAACCGGACCGGCAGCGCTTCTCCCTGCAGAAATCCCGCCTCATCTATCACCGGATAGCCGGCGCGGGCCATCTCCTGCTTCAAAAGCCCACGGCTGGCTGTGCCGATCTCCACATTGCGGCCGTCCAGCCTGACGCCGAAAAAACGGCTGACCGCAGGCAGCCGCTCAAGTATTGCCAAGGCATCTTGGGATTCCGCTGTCAGCCGGAGAGCGGAATCCTCTTGGGTGAGCCGGAACAGGCCGAAGCGGCCCATTAAGGTGCGGATCTGGTTCTGCACCGTCTGCGGCAGCCCGAAGCGGCTTGCTCCATGCAGAAACCGGCAGATCCGGTCTGCGTCCAGCCCGGTGGCCGCCGCATTCCATAAGGTAAAGGAAGTCATCCGGTACTGGTGCATGCTGCCCGGGGTTTTCACCAGCTCGGCGAAGCCGGACAGCATGGCGGCAGCCTCTCCCGCTTCCTGATGCTCGGCTTCCAGCCAGATGGAGAGATCTTTTTGTATCCAAAGGGGCGGTTCCCCGGTTTTCCATTCCATGCGCTCGTTTCCTCCCGCTTCCTGTCCGTTTTGCATGTAGTATACCCATGCACAAAAAGCCCCATCCCCATAAGGGGACAGGGCTGTGCCGGAAGCTTCGCATAACCTTCTAATGGACTGTGCCGGCAAATTCCTTCTCGGAAATTTTGCTGAGTGCCTCTCCCGCTTCATTCCCGAAGGTTTGGCGGACTGCCAAATCGCCGATGGATACTACTCCTACCAGGTTGCCGTTTTCAACCACCGGCAGGCGGCGGATTTGCTTATCGGCCATAATTTGGGCAGCCTCATCCACCGTTGTATCCGGGGTAACGGTGGTGACATCCCGGCTCATTACCTTTTCCACCTTGGACGAGCCTTCATTCTTCTGTGCGTAGCCGCGGACCACCAGGTCCCGGTCGGTGATGCAGCCGATGAGCTGCTTGCCTTCCACGACGGGAATAAAGCCGACATCCTGCTTGGACATGGCAACAGCTACCTCGTATACATTATCCTTCAGCGTGACAGTGGCACAGTCCGTGGTCATGATTTCCTTGACGGTTTTGCTGTTCATGGGTTCCTGCCTCCTTAGAGTCCTGTCGGTGCAGGTCTAGATTTCCCGCAGAAGCCCGAGTTTACCCGCCTTAAAATGTCCCAGTCAGCCTGCGCAGCACCAGGGCGGTAAACAGCTTGGCTGTCTGCAGAATGGCGGATTCATCGATATCGAAGCGGGGATGATGATGGGGAGCCCCGATTCCCGCCTCCTTATTGCCTGCGCCTACGAAGAAGAAGCATCCCGGGACGTTAGCCAGGTAGAAAGAGAAATCCTCACCCGCCATAATTAAGGGACATTCCTTGACCATATCTGGCCCAAACAGCTGCGCCGCGGTGTTCATTACCCATTCCGTTTCCTTCCGGTGGTTGATTACCGGCGGGTAGCCCAGCTTATAATCCAGCTTGAAGTCAGCGCCGAACATGGAACAGGTATCTGCCGTAACCCGGGTGACCCGATCCTTGGCCTGCATCCTGAGCTCATGCTGGAAGGTCCGGACGGTTCCGTTGAGAACCGCCTTCTCTGCGATAACATTAAAGCCTGATCCGGCGTGAAAGGAGCCTACCGAGATCACGCTGGGCTCTACCGGATTCAGATTCCGGCTGACGATGGATTGCAGGTTAACCACCAGATGAGACCCTACCATCAGGCTGTCAATGGTTTCGTGGGGCAAGCCGCCATGGCCACCCTTGCCAATGATCTCCAGCAGAAATTCATCCGCGGCAGCCATGATGGGACCACTCCGGGTGTAGATTTCACCGGACGGGAAGGGTGTCCATAGATGGGCGCCGTAAATCTCGTCCACCCCATCCAGCACTCCCGCCGCAATCATCGGCTGGGCTCCACCGGGACTAAGCTCCTCCGCCGGCTGGAAGATAAACCGGACGGTTCCGTTTAACTCTGCTTTGCGGGAAGCCAGATATTTTGCCGCCCCAAGCAATGCCGCCACATGGCCGTCATGGCCGCAGGCATGCATCACGCCTGGCACGGTGGAGGCATAGTCGCAGTTTTTTTCATCCTGGATAGGCAATGCATCCATATCCGCCCGCAGAGCGATAACAGGCCCGCTTCCGGCGCCTCTGAGCTCAGCAACCACCCCGTAGCCGCCTATATTCCGCTTAACCTCGAGGCCAAGCTCCTCCAGCCGCTCTGCAATAAAGGAGGATGTCCTCTCTTCCTGATATGATAACTCGGGATTTTGGTGCAAGTGCCTGCGCCAGGCAACCATCTCAGGAAATATAACCTCAAGTGCTGCTGCTCCTCCCATGACGAAAGCTCCTCCGATTATTTAATCTGAATATGTCAATCCGTTCGCTTGTTTCATGCTTCATCACCTTGCGGAAGTGCTGGAAACATACTATCATGATAACATGAATCGTACTTCGTTTGTGTGCCGGCTCGTTATTTGAAATACATAGGTAGGGGGCGTGAGGGAACGCCATGAATACAACCCGCAGGGGAACTCCTGATTTTTTGCTGCTGATTCTTACATTCGCCCTGGTTGCATTCGGACTCATTATGGTGTTCAGCGCCAGCTCCATGTCGGCAGCTTATTATTACAAGGGGGATGCCCTGTTTTTTACCAAAAAACAGATTCTCGGTATTGTGCTTGGCATTATCGGCATGATCATCTGCATGAATATCCATTATACCAAGCTGAAGAAGCTGACCCCCCTCTTTTTTATGGGCGTACTGGTGTCGCTTGTGCTGGTTCCTTTTATCGGCATTGATGTGAAAGGGGCGCGGAGCTGGTTCGCCATCGGCCCGCTGCAGCTGCAGCCCTCGGAATTCGCCAAGGTTGCCGTTGTGATGTATTTGGCTGCCTTGATTTCCAAGAAAGAGGACAAGTTCCGCGACTTCAAAAAAGGGCTGCTTCCCGCCCTGATTATTGTGGGCATGGTGGCCTTTCTGATCATGCTGCAGCCGGACTTCGGCTCAGCCGTCATTCTGTCCATGGGAGCGCTCCTGGTCATTATTGTCGGAGGAGCGAATCTGAAGCAGCTGGCTTTTCTCGGCGTTGTGGGCGGAGCCTTTATGTCCATGGTCCTGGCCATCATGGTCCTGGCCAATTCGGAGTTCGGCTACCGGATGGAGCGGATCACAACCTTCCTGGACCCTTGGGCGGACGAAACAGGCTCTGGCTTTCATGTGATCCAGTCCCTCTACGCCTTGGGGCATGGAGGATGGACCGGAGCAGGCTTCGGCCAAAGCATCCAGAAGCTGCATTTTCTTCCCGCCCCCCATAATGATTTTATCTTTTCCATTATCGGTGAGGAATTGGGCTTCCTCGGAAGCTCCCTCTTCCTGCTGGTTTACCTGCTGTTCATCTGGCGGGGAATCATTGTCGCCCTCCGGGCTACAGATACCTTCGCCAGCCTGACCGGCATCGGCATTATCGGCACCATTGCCATCCAAGCCCTGATCAATCTTGGCGGTGTGACCAATTCCATTCCGCTGACAGGCGTAACGCTGCCGCTGATCAGCTATGGGGGAACCTCGGTTCTGGTGACACTGGCCAGCCTCGGTATTCTCCTGGGCATCTCCCGGGATTACAACCGGGAGGCGGAGGAAGCCCACAGCCGCGGCACGGCTGTTCACAACAACCGGCGGAAGCAGGCGGCATCCCGTTAAAAAAATCCCCCAAAATAGAATGGAAAAAGGAGAGGCCCTTGCAGGGGCCTCTCCT
>JAQSYT010000407.1 GCA_029256065.1 Paenibacillaceae bacterium | reverse complement strand
TGTGAGCGTATGATCTCTCCCTCAAATTTTACAAAGAAGGCGCATGTCACGTAAACTCCTTTTTTAAGCAGGCGGTTGCTTATGTGCGCCTCCTGTACCAAGGAAGCCTTCCCAAAGGCACCTCAATGGGTTGTACGGCTGGCCCCTCCACAACACTTCCGTCGTCCCCGGTCCAGATGCCTGCGGGAAACTGTACCGTCCTGCTCCTCATTCCTTTGGTGACTACAGGCGCCACCAGCACTTCGTCGCCCAGCATAAACTGGTCCAGCAACGTCTCCATGCCCTCTTCCGGGAACACAAAAGCCATATGCCGCAGAATCGGTTCCCCGGTTAAAGGGGATTGGTTGGCCAGCTCCAGAATTTCTTGGCCGAACCGGGCGTGAAGCTGTGCCGCCCCCACACAATATTGCTCATGCTCCCGATCCAGGACCCGCCATGGAGCGGCAGAGAACTGCATCATCGGGAACAACGCCGAGCATTGGGCGGAACGAACAACCAGCTCCTGGTCCAGCTTGGCTCCGGTGAAGCTGGAGATTTCCCCTCCCCCGATCATATCCGGGCAGGTGTAGGCATATCCGAGCAAGCCCTGGGCCAGGCCATCCGGCAGCACCGCGCCCAGCCCGTTGCCCTGCCAATCATGCCGCTTGTCCTTCAGACGCTGGGCCAGGGGCTGCCCGGCCAGCTTCCAGCAGGCCCGGTACTCGTTCAATTTATATTTCAGCCCGACTCGTGCCCACGCTTCACTTTGCCCGCTGGGGGTTGTTCCTTCCACATAGGTCTGATCCCCGGGAGCATAGAATTCCACATCTCCGGCATCCAGCTTGAAGCCATCGACACCATATTCATGTTGCAAAGCGTCCAGCTGCCCTTGAATCCACCGGACTGCATCAGGATTCGTGCAATCCAGCACAGCACTGTACCCGTTCCACCACTTGCGCAGGGCAATTTTACCCTCCTTATCCTTCAACAGAACGCCGGACGGCTCCAGCTTGCGGAACACTTGTGAATCCGGGCTGATGAACGGGCAGACCCACAGCATGACCTGAAAGCCCATGGCATGCAGCTCATCCATCATACCCTTGGGATCGGGAAACCGCCCCGAATGGAAAACCCAGGTCCCATACGGCCCGTGCCAGTTATCGTCAATCATCAGCACACCCGGAGGCATGCCGTGAGCCAGCACATTTCTCGCATATTCCAGCACCTTCTCCTGGGTAGGCTCGTATTGCAGCTCAATCCACAAATTATATTGCGGGGCGGTGAACAGCAGCTCCTCCGGGATGGCTTGTACTGGAGGGAAGAACGTGCTTGAGACATGCCGGAACACTCCCCGCAGGGTTTCATAACCCTCTCCCGTCAACAGCCCCTGCTCCTTATCTCCGCTAACCAACAGCGTGCCTTCCTTAAATTGAAAAGCAAACGGCTCCTCACTCCATACATATCTTCCTTTGCTGGAAATCAGCAAGGGGCTTGCCTGGTTTCCTCCATGGTTGACGTTCAAATCCGCCTGAAACAATCCGGCATCATCGTAGGGCATGTTGCACCCGTCCGCCGCACGGCCTCCCCACCAGTATTCGTCCGGCAATATGTGAATCATTAGCTCGTGCTTTTCCATCCTAAGATCACTCCTTTGTATACACCGATCTTACCCCTCCGCATAAGGGATGACAATCTTAAAGTTGTGACCTATAATATAACAAAATTGACTTTTTAACTTAAGGAGGTAAACTTATGCTCGAGCCTTCCTCTTATGCATTCCGCACCGAAGATAAATCAATATTGACAATCGACTCCATTGGCTGGCAGAAGATCTCCAGCACGGATTACAGCTTCCGCGGCGACGAAAGGCCGGATTGTGGTCATGTGATTTTCCAATATACGCTAAGCGGTCAGGGCTTTATCGAATACGAGAACCAATCCCATGCCTTGCCGAAGGGGACAGGGTTTTTGGTGAAGGTGCCCAGCCAGCACCGGTATTATTACAGCCAGCAGAAGGAGCCTTGGGAGATTATTTGGCTTAATTTGCGGGGGGATGAAGCCAACCGCATCTGGGATTATGTCATAGGCTTGGAGGGCCCCATCCTTAGGCGGGATTCCGGCTCTCCCTTGATTCAAGGCTTCTGGAAGCTTATGGACAAGGTTGTCAAGGAAAAAGTAACCGATAAATACACGTTGTCCGCGCTTGCTTATGAATGGATGCTGCTCCTGGTGCGGACTTGCAGAGAGCAAAGCAAGGAGATCAGCGCCACCTCCAGCACGATTATGGAGAAGGCCAAAACATTTATGAGAGAGCACTATCCTTCCGAATTGACGCTGGACATTCTCTCCGAGCATTGCGGTATTAACAAGCATCATCTATGCCGCCTCTTCCAGAAGGCGGAGCAAACCTCGCCGCTTAGCTTTCTAAGAGACAGACGGATGGAAGCGGCCATCGCCCTGCTCCGGACAACGGACACCCCCATCCATGAAATCGGCCGACAATGCGGCTTTGACAGTCCCAGCTACTTCGGCAAGATATTCCGGGAATATATGTCCATGACCCCCAAGGAGTACCGGATGAAAATCCTGGAATTCCCGTACAGCGCCATTTATTATGAATAAGCCCACCGGATTCATCCGTCTGCAGCCGCGCAGGTGAATCCTGGCTACGCCCGTCCTTAACACAAAAAAGAAGCTGGCAAGCTCGGGAAACATCCCCGGTTCTCGCCCGCTTCCGATCATATAGGTAGATATCAAAAAACCATCGGATCCTTCAGTGCAGCCCATTGGATATAAGGCTCCCCATTATCGCCGGCAGCAATAGTACCGATTTTCACATCTGTACTGCCTGGATTCCGGAAATAATCCTCCAGCATCAGACGGTTAAGGGTGGACATATGCAGTCGAGTCAGCTCCTCCTGCTTGATCCAGAACAACTCGCCTTCGTCAGATGGGGTGCAATCCTTCCGGTCTGTCCGGCCAAAGTAGATGTATTGCTGCCTAATCTCATCATCCTTCAGACGCACTAGGATGTACCGCAATGAAAAGTCCTTGATCTCCTGCTTCGCTATCCCGGATTCCTCATAAATCTCTCTTAAGGCAGCGCCATTCGGATCATTGATTTCCTCCGGCTCCATGTGGCCGCCAACACCGCTCCAAAACTCAAAATTAAAAATCCTGCTGGAGCTGCGCTTGATCATTAACACATCGCCTTCATGAAAAAGATACGCTGTGGTCATTTGCCGTACACGCATAGGTGGGCTCCTTTTAGCGGGGTTCGTAATGCTTTACATCTTTTTGCTGTAATTCGACACCTGTCACAGCGCCGGCTACTCTGTATTCGAACTGGATGATATCATCATGGGCAAAATAAACGTATTCCACTTGTGGCTCGTCCTTAAACACGGTCACGGCATAAAACGGAGGCAGCTTTTTCCCCCAGACTCCGCTTACCGATTGGATCTCGTCTTTACGGTAATGCTTTTCCTCCACCAAGTACCGGGTTACCCGTTTGGCGTAAATCCGCTTATTTGCCTGTACATAAAGGATTGGAGTCAATATAATCGAGGCCACCAGGACGCTCAATATAATAGACCATACATTCTTTACCTTTCTCATTTGGACACCCCCAACTCACCTTGGGTTCTTTATTCGTTGAAGGAACTGCTTTGTTTCCTTTGGCGATTTCAAAATGACAAGGTTCTTGTTTGGGTGTTTCGCAAGCTGCTTCATAATTCCCGGTATTCTGGTTTTCCTGAAGCTCCACACCCATTTCAGGAACTGGAGATCCAGGGACTCCGGGCAATCCTTGTTCAAGTCCGGTCTTGTTTTGCCACGGTACATGATCCGCCTTTTGATCACCCGGTAAACCGTTATCCATCGTGAATAGTCCAAAAGAATAATGGTGTCCGCCCGCTTCATCCGGATTTCCAGGGTTCTGCTGTAATTCCCGTCTAAGATCCAAGCTTCTTTTTGCACAAGCTCCTCCAAAAAAGCATCCCATTCCTCATTCGGGGTTTGGGTCCAGCCGGGCTTCCAATAATAGGCGTCCAGATGGTATAACGGCAGACTCAGCTCTTTTTCCAGTTGTTGGGCCAATGTGGATTTGCCTGAACCACCAGACCCGATGAGAATAATTCGCTGCATGAAAGCATCTCCTGAAGTTCGTTGTATTTCAGCCGCTATGGAACGTAAATATCAATGATGGCCAAACATTCGGTACCGGCAGTTTCCACACGGAACGGCTTGGAGGCATAGTCTGCGAAATGCTTCCGGAAAAATGCATCATCCACTTTCTTATACTTGGTTGTAAACTCCTCGAATTCGATAACATAAATATCCAGGGATTCGGAAGGTTCATACTCTACGAATTGCTGATCCACATACTCTTTCACATACAGGATGGCTTTATCGTCATAATCAAAAACTGCTTCCTTAAAGCCTATCTTTTTCCCGGTAAGCTGCACATACCCTGTTCTTGTATCCGGAAACCTCCCT
>JAQSYT010000406.1 GCA_029256065.1 Paenibacillaceae bacterium | reverse complement strand
AAAGACTATGCAAGAGATCCATCGGAGGAAAGGGTAAAGGAAATCCGTCTGACCCTAAGGCGCCTCGGCAACGACGAGATCCTCAATCACAATGATCTGGCACGGCTGCTGGGCTACCCGTATTCCAACACCTCCATGGAAGAACAGCTGTCTCCAAGGGGTTACCGGGTTCTGAGCAAAATCCCCAGACTGCCTTCCGTTATTATCGCCAATCTTGTGGAGCGGTTTGAATATCTGCCCTTTATGGTTAATGCATCCATAGAAGATCTGGATGAAGTGGATGGAATTGGAGAGGTGCGGGCGAGGGCGATCAAGGAAGGATTAAAACGCATTCAAGATCAAGTATTCATTGACAGACATATCTAAATTGCATACAATCATGAAGGAGTATCCGGCGGTCAGTTTACGAAACCTTTAAAATTTGGACGTACACCCGGCAGATTATTCTTAGTTTACGAAGGAGGCTCCGAACCGCAAGACCTGCATCGGAATCTTCAACATGGGGTGATTAGATGATCAGAAAGTCCGTACCAAACATGTTTACCATCGGGAATTTGTTCTTGGGATTTCTCGCTATCATACTTGTTTTTAATGAGTATACAGAGCTTGCCGCCATTATGGTCATTGTCGCCATGCTGTGCGACGGCCTAGATGGCCGGGTTGCCCGGGCGCTGAACGCCCAATCGGAATTCGGCAAGGAGCTGGATTCCCTGTCGGACGTGATTTCCTTCGGTGTGGCACCGGCATTTATTATGTATGTGACGGCTTTTCAGGGAATGAACGAAGCTACAGCCTGGATTGTGACCGCTATCTTCCCGATCTGCGGCGCACTGCGGCTGGCCCGCTTCAATGTTGTTGCCGGAACGCCGGGTTACTTTATCGGTTTACCCATTCCTGCGGCAGGCGGTGTGCTGTGTACATTGGCCCTGTTTGCCAGTGATATCAATACGGTGGTGTTGGTACTCTCCACACTGCTCCTGTCATACCTGATGATCAGCACGGTGAAATATCCCAACTTCAAGAAGATCGGCATTCCCAAGTCCGCCATTTGGGTGACTCCTGTTGTGGTGCTGGTTGCTGTTGTGCTGGCAATTAAATTCCCCGGATCTATTTCCAAGATGATTTTTGTACCGCTGGTTCTTTATGCCCTCTATGGCCTAAAAAAAAACGTTGAGCAAATCTCCCGTTTGGACCGTGTGCTGAAGCGCCGCGGACGCCGCCGCGGGCAGAATAATGACGAAGCGGTGAACAAGACAAACATGTAGTGCAACTGAATAGATGAAAATAAAAAGCATTTATTTTCCTGCTTCAAGGGGAAATAAATGCTTTTTTTGTTTTCGCATGGAGGTACTAGCTCAGGTTAAACAGACCTAATGTGGAGCATTTGGTGGATTCTTGGGAGACTACCTTGTCCAGGTTAAGGTCCAGCAAATTGCATAGGGATGCCATATAAAATAAATTCCGTCCCAGCTCGGACTCGATGACCTCTTTGCAATGCTCGCAAACCTGTCCCTCCAGATGGGTTCCCAGCTGCTCGTTGGCCTGCTCCAGCGTCATATCCTGGGTGTAGTTCTGTTTACCGGCATGAACCTGGATACAGCCGCAATCCGTAACCGACTTAAATACGGCCCGGTTGGCCGCAGCATTGGACTGTTGAAATTTGGAGAGAACATCCAGAACGCTGCGGTGGCGGAGCAGCAATTCAGCAACTTGATCCTGGAATTCCTTCAGGCTGGGAGAGCTCATATGGTTCACCTCGGGTTAAGTCCTCGAAAGAGGTTATTTTTCATCATTATATAGCAACCCCGGAGCCAATTCAATTTTACTGATTCCCTTCCCCGGGAGTGGCAGGTTTATCCAGAGAAATTTTGGTCATACTGGTAGCAGGAGGTGAAGGAAGTTGAAGAAGTGGATTCAATTGGCCGCAATGATGGCAGGTGTCGCAGCAGGCTATCAATCCGGCCAGCATACCGAAGGGGCATTGGCGCAGATGTTTCGCCAGGTGCTGGGTGTGACGGAGCTGAAGGGTCAAGTGTATTGGTTTATGATTCTGGGAGCGATGGCAGCTTTTGTTCTTGTCCAGTTGTCGGATACATTTATCCGCCGGTGGCTGCAGAGAGGGGAAGCTGTGTTCCGTGAAACGCCTGTTTCCTATATGGTTTCGGGTGTGTCGGGATTGATTGTGGGATTGTTGGTATCGCTTTTGGCCCATCCGCTGTGGGAAGGAATCGGGGCAGGTTCATTAGTCCCGTTGTTGGCTACGCTTGTATTCGGAGCAGCCGGCTTCCGCGCAGGGTGGATGAAGAAAGAAGATCTTATCGGAATTTTTTCCAAATGGCCGTCGGGGGCGGAGAAAGAGCCAGAGGCGGAAAACCGGGGAGAGTGCAAGATTCTCGATACCAGCGTCATTATTGACGGGCGTATTGCGGATATTTGCAAAACCGGCTTTATTGAAGGAACACTGGTCATTCCAGAATTTGTGCTGGAGGAGCTGCAGCATATTGCTGATTCGTCGGATCTTCTGAAGCGCAACCGCGGCAGGCGGGGGCTGGATATTCTAAATAAGATCCAGAAAGAGCTGGACGTGAAGGTGCTGATTTATGAAGGGGATTTCGAGGAAATCTCTGAGGTGGACAGCAAGCTGGTCCGGTTGGCCAAGGTGCTGCGGGGCAAGGTGATTACTAATGATTTCAACCTGAATAAGGTTTGCGAGCTGCAGGGTGTGCCTGTCCTGAATATCAACGATTTGGCCAATGCGGTGAAGCCGGTGGTGCTGCCTGGGGAAGAGATTGTGGTCCAGGTTATCAAAGACGGCAAGGAGCATGGTCAGGGCGTGGCTTATCTGGATGACGGCACAATGATTGTTGTGGAGGGTGGCCGGGATTACATCGGAGCGACCATGGAGGTTATGGTCACTAGCGTGCTGCAGACCTCTGCAGGGCGGATGATCTTCGCAAAACCGAAATTATTGGAAAAAGCCCAGTAAAACGGATATGATAGGACTAACGGCGGGGATTGCGTGCGCAATCTCCGCTTTCAGTTTGTTGGCGCTGGCATATCTCACTTTTGGGGAGTTACTTAAGGAGACATATCGTTTATGGAACAGGTGGGTGTGATTGTGGTGGCCGCCGGGAAGGGCCTAAGGATGGGCGGCCAGGTGCCGAAGCAGCATCTGCCTTTGGCAGGCAAGCCGGTATTGGTACGGACATTGGAAGCCTTCGAGCATATGGAGCAGGTACATTCCGTCGTGCTGGTGGTAGGCCCGGGAGATGAAGCCCGCTGCAGCGGTTATATTGCCAGCTACGGGCTCCGCAAGGTCCATGCAGTTGTAACCGGCGGCGCGGAACGGCAGGCGTCGGTGTATCAGGGTCTGCTTGCCCTGGACCCGGAGGTAGAGTGGGTGCTGGTGCACGATGGTGTGCGCCCCTTTGTGACGCCGGGTGAAACAATGGAATGTCTGGAAGCTGCCCGGAAGCACGGGGCGGCTGTGGTGGCTGTTCCGGTGAAGGATACAGTGAAGATTGTGGAGCCGGATGGCAGAATTGCATCCACTCCTGACCGCAGCTCGGTCTGGGCGATTCAGACTCCGCAGGCCTTCCGTGTGAAGGAGCTGGCGGCCGCACATGAGCTGGCTATGCAGGAGGGTTTCACCGGAACAGACGATGCTATGGTGTTGGAGCGTACCGGACAGCCCGTGTATGTGGTCCGGGGCGGATACCACAATTTGAAGATTACGACTCCGGAGGATCTGGAGTGGGCGGAATACCGACTTAATGCGATAGAGAGGGGCAAGGAAGCATGATTCGTGTAGGGCAGGGCTTTGATGTCCATAAACTGGTGGAGGGCCGCAAGTGCATTATCGGCGGAGTGGATATTCCGTTTGAGCTGGGGCTCTTGGGTCATTCGGATGCGGATGTGCTGCTGCACGCCATTTCCGATGCCATATTAGGCGCTGTGGGCAAGGGGGATATCGGCAGACATTTTCCCGATACGGACCCGGCCTTTAAGGATGCGGACAGTGTCAAGCTAATGGAGCATGTATGGGCTTTGGCTAAGGGAATGGGGTATTGCCTGGGAAATTTGGATGCGACGATTATCGCCCAGAAGCCGAAGATGGCTCCTTATATCCCGCAGATGGTGAAGGTGATTGGGGATGCTCTGGAGGCTGATGAGGAACGGATTAATATTAAAGCAACCACCACGGAGCAGTTGGGCTTTACCGGCCGCGGCGAAGGGATTGCCGCCCAGGCGGTAGTGTGCCTCTACATGGCGGAGAAAACGATCCCCCAGAACGGATAGAGGGCTCAGAGGCGGGGAAACCTCTGCATTAACATGTTTACCTATTGCATTTTCGTGAAATATAACCGGTTCCGGCAAGGGGATATTGTCTTCATCCGTTAAGTTTCATATAATGGAACCAGTAATTGTCGATTTACCGTTAGCCGCATAACAGCACAAGCTATGATCAGGAGAGTACGT
>JAQSYT010000035.1 GCA_029256065.1 Paenibacillaceae bacterium | reverse complement strand
GAACAGGAGGTGCCATCGGTTGAGCAACAATGACGTCATTGTGAGTCTGGACATCGGTACATCCAAAGTGCGTGTTATTATTGGCGAAGTGATAAACGGTGCCATTAATATAATTGGAGTGGGATCAAGCGAGTCCGAGGGAATCCGGAAGGGTGCCATTGTCGATATCGACAAGACTGTAGAATCCATCAGGAGTGCAGTGGATCATGCCGAGCGTATGGTGGGCATTCAGATTTCGGACGTATTCGTAGGGATTTCCGGCAACCATATTGCGCTTCAGTCCAGCCATGGAGTTGTAGCCGTATCCAATGAAGATCGGGAGATCGGCGATGAGGATATCGAACGTGTTCTGCAAGCGGCCAGAGTGATTGCTCTGCCTCCCGAACGGGAAATTATCGGCATTGTGCCCAAGCAGTTCCTGGTGGACGGGCTTGAGGGCATACAGGACCCCCGGGGCATGATTGGTGTCCGTCTTGAGGTGGAAGCCACCATCATTACCGGAACCAAAACTGCGGTACATAACTTGAGGCGTGTTGTGGAGAAATCCGGCCTCCGTATTGCCGGACTGACCCTGATGTCCTTGGCCAGCGGTTATCTGACCCTCTCCAAGGACGAGAAGTCTCTTGGCACCGTCCTGGTGGATGTGGGAGCGGGTGCCACCACAATATCCGTCTTTATGGACGGAAACATGGCCGCCACCTCCACCATCCCCGTTGGAGGCGATTTTGTCACCAACGATATTTCCATCGGCCTGCATACGCAAACCGAGCATGCCGAGAAGATGAAGCTGAAGTTCGGCTGCGCATCCCTGGACGATGCCGCTACCGATCAAGTGTTCAAGGTGCCGCGTATCGGAAGCAATCTGGACAAGGAATTTTCCCAGGTAGATTTGGCCAGCATCATTGAGCCCCGAATTGAAGAGATTTTCCAGCTGATCCGTGCTCAGGTTAATCGTGTAGGTTTTGGCAATGCGGCCGGCGGTTATGTGCTAACCGGTGGAACAGTGAATCTGCCGGGTATTCTGTCCGTCGCTAAGCGGGAATTGGATACTTCCGTCAGAGTTGCCTCACCTGAGTTTATCGGTGTCCGCGACCCTTCCTACACCAGTGGGGTAGGCATCATCAACTTTGTGGCGAAGAACGCCAAGACACGCCCTTCCGGTAACAACCGCAAGGCTGCCGTCAAGTCATCATCGCCGGCCGTGTCGGACAAGCCGGGATTTTTCGAGAGGGTGAAAAATTTCCTAAGCGAATTAATATAGCGGTGTGTTGCACTGCTATGAATCTGAATGAGGATCAGTGAGGGGGAACTAATACGCATGCTGGAATTTGATATTGACAACGAACAGCTTGCCACGATCAAGGTAATTGGGGTTGGCGGCGGCGGCAGCAACGCGGTTAACCGGATGATTGAATCGGGCATCCAAAGCGTTGAGTTCATTACGGTAAATACTGATGCGCAAGCATTGAATATGGCAAGATCCGAGGTTAAGCTGAAGATTGGCGAGAAGCTGACCCGGGGTCTTGGAGCAGGTGCCAATCCCGAAGTGGGGAAGAAGGCAGCCGAAGAATCCAGAGAGCTTTTGATCCAGCAGCTGAAGGGCGCAGACCTGGTGTTTGTTACCGCCGGCATGGGCGGCGGCACAGGCACGGGGGCAGCTCCCGTCATCGCTGAGATTGCCAAGGAATGCGGTGCATTGACGGTAGGTGTTGTCACCCGCCCGTTTACCTTTGAAGGACGCAAACGCGCCATGCAGGCGGAGCAGGGTATCGCTTCCCTGAAGGAAAAGGTGGACACGCTGATTGTGATCCCCAACGACCGTTTGCTGGAAATTATTGATAAGAAAACGCCGATGATGGAGGCTTTCCGCGTAGCGGACAATGTTCTCCTGCAAGGTGTTCAAGGTATTTCCGACTTGATTATGGTGCCCGGTCTGATCAACCTGGACTTTGCCGACGTGAAGACCATCATGTCCGAACGCGGTTCTGCGCTTATGGGTATCGGTGTAGGCTCAGGCGAGAACAGAGCTGCCGACGCAGCCCGCAAAGCGATCCAAAGCCCCCTTCTGGAAACCTCCATCGAAGGTGCCCGCGGCGTAATTATGAATATTACCGGCGGCATCAATATGAGTCTGTATGAGGTCAACGAGGCGGCTGAAATTGTCAGCGCTGCAGCGGACCCCGAAGTGAATGTGATCTTCGGTGCTATCATTGATGAAACCCTGAAGGATGAAATTAAGGTAACGGTGATTGCTACAGGCTTTGAACACAAGGCCGCCCCCAGCACCGCGCCTCAGCGCCGTCCTTCCAGCACTGCTCCCAACCATGCGGAGCCCCAGCAGCAGGAAACCCGCACCTCGGGTATCCGTCCCTTCGGTAACCAGCCGGCAGGCGATCAGCTGGACATTCCCACCTTCCTGCGGAACCGTCCGCGGAATAACCTGGAATAATCGCATACAGGCTACAAAACCCTTTGCCCACCGCGGCAAAGGGTTTTCTGTGTTTCCGGCATACCTGAACTTTTCTGCGATATTCAGTATATACGGGTAATTCACGAGCTTGCAAAGCCCTTGGGTTTTCGACAAAAAAACAGCGGCTTGGGCAGCAGGGTTAGACAGACAATGATCATAAGAGGGCTTATACTTAAGTTCAAGCTTGTTAGAGACTGTGACGAATATAAATATCGCTAAATTGACGGCCAAAGCTCCCTAAGGGCTTTCCGAAGGAAAGCCAGCATCGTAAGCATAAGCTAACCATGGAGACTTTGCCGTCAAAAGCGGTACTAATTTCCTCACAGCTCCTTAGTCCATGGTATCCCGTCCGGCTTGTCCCGTTTTACGGTTCTGCGGTGAGGCGGGGACAGGGAAGGAGCGTGGAGCGTTGGCGTGATTTATGCGGACCTGATTTTTCTGGTCAACTTTTTGACGGATGGCGTCTTGCTCCTGGCTACAGCGTGGACAAGGAAGTGCAGGATTAAGCTTTGGCGTATTGCCGCTGCTGCCGCCTTTGGCTCTGTTTATGTGGTGCTTCTGCTTTTTCCCCAATGGTCGTTTATGCTGGCGTTCGGTGTGAAATTTCTGGTTTCGGTTTTGATGGTGCTGATTTCCTTCGGGTACAAGGGATGGCAGGCGCTGGCCCGGAATGTGGCCGCATTTTATGTTACGGCTTTTGTAACCGCAGGAGGCATCTACGGGCTTTATTATTTTTTTCTGCCGCCGAAGGATGTTTTGGAGGCAGTATTTACCGGAGTCTATGAATGGACGGCAGGATACGGTTTTATCGGGCTATGCTTTGTATTTCTGATTTGGCTGTATATGCGGGTATTCCGCGGGTCCAAAAAGCAGGAGACAACTGCCGGGCAGATGGCTTCGGTGGAGGTGGAAATCAAAGGCCACCGGCTGTCCTGTATCGGGCTGGTGGATACCGGCAACCAACTGTACGACCCGTTGACCAAAACCCCGGTGATGATCGCCGAAGCGAAGCTGTGGAAGGATGTATTGCCTAAGGAATGGCTGAAGCGGCTGCAGACCCAGGATGCCGAGTCTATTGTTGCGGCGATGGGGGAAGAGGAGTTTGAATGGCAGGACCGCTTGCGCATCGTACCTTACCGCGGAGTGAACCGTTCCACCCAGTTTATGCTGGCCATCCGGCCAGACAAGGTGCAGCTTCATTATGGGGGACGGGAATGGGAAGCCCGGAAGGTGCTGATCGGCTTTGACGGAGGTCAATTGAGTGCAGACGGCTCTTACCAGGCCATAATCCATCCTATGCTGCTGTCGGACTAATTAGTATCAACAGGAGGTACAGTACATGCAGGTAAAATGGCGGCTGATGCTGCAACTTTACTACTACAAATTTCTTATCTTGCTGGGCAAAAAAAGCGACGAAATTTATTACATCGGAGGAAGCGAAGCCCTGCCGCCGCCTTTGACCCGGGAGGAGGAGGAATTTCTCCTGTCCCGTCTTTCCACGGGAGACGCCGCTGTCCGGGCCATGCTCATTGAGCGGAACCTCCGGCTGGTGGTTTACATAGCCCGGAAGTTCGAGAATACCGGGATCAATATTGAGGATTTGGTCTCCATCGGCGCCATCGGTCTGATCAAGGCAGTGAATACCTTTGATCCTGAAAAGAAGATTAAGCTGGCTACCTATGCATCCCGGTGCATCGAGAATGAGATTCTCATGTACCTCCGGCGCAACAGCAAAATCCGTTCAGAGGTATCCTTCGACGAACCTCTTAATATTGATTGGGATGGCAACGAGCTGCTGTTGTCGGATGTGCTTGGCACGGAGAATGACACCATCTACCGCAATATTGAGGAGCAGGTGGACCGGAAGCTGCTGCACAAGGCTCTCGACAAGCTGACAGAGCGGGAGCGGACCATTATGGAGCTGCGGTTCGGGCTGACAGACGGGGAGGAGAAGACCCAGAAGGATGTGGCTGACATGCTGGGCATCTCCCAGTCCTATATCTCCCGGCTGGAAAAGCGGATCATTAAACGGCTGCGCAAGGAATTCAATAAAATGGTATAATTATGGAACGGCACAAACGGACACGGCAATAACGTCCGGGCTGATGCGCACATGCGCCAGCCCGGGCGTTTTTTTGCAATCTGAAAGTAAAAAACGCTGAGGAAAGGGAGAAGCGGCGGATGGAGCAGCCGAATTTTTCTAATGAATCTAAGCCACGCTTTTCCACCCGTTTGGCTCATTTTCCGGTTGTAACGAATCTGAGGCGTCTTATTCCGGTAAAAAGACGCTGAAAGGAGCCAATGCGTATGCAATAACGTGGCTCATATTCGTTACATTTCCAAACCACCCCATTCTCGCGAAATAAGCTTTGTGAGATTCGTTAGAATCGCCGAGATTATACAGGACTCCAAGCGGCTTTGCAAAGTATGCGGCTGGACATGCAAGTTATCGATTCCCTATTGGTAACTCAAATCGTTGTTGCTATAATCTCGTAGGAGGTGGGCCACCATGCTGGTCATTGGAATATGCGATGGCGACACTGCCGTCCGCATCATGCTATCCAGTTTCATCAAAAGATACAGAGACGAAACGGGCTTGAATGTTCAGGTTCTATCCTATGACAATGGAGAAAAGCTATTAAGGCATTATCCGCTTGAGATGGATCTGGTTTTCCTTGAGATCCCTTTTACAAAAATGAATGGAATCGAAATTGCACGGCGTATTCGGGAAGTGGATTCAAAAGTCGGTATCGTGTTCCTTACGACGATACTCCATTACGTGCTTGAGGCTTATGAGGTGAAGGCGGATAATTATCTGATTAAACCCTTACGGTACAGCCGGTTCCTAAAAGAAGCGGAGCAGGTGCGTACCCGCAGCGGAAAAAACCGGTTTTTCATTGAGACCAATGCAAACGGCGTGTATAAGATTTATTCGAAATCCATCCGTTATATCGAAACGGAGGGGCATAACACACGCATACATACCGAAACCGATTCCATACTTAGCTACAAAAGAATGAAAGACCACGAACAGACCTTGTTTGAACCCTATTTCGTCCGTTGCCACACCGGATACATCGTCAATTTGCTTTTCTTTGACAAGCTGGAGCATAACGATTTAGTGTTGTCACCCACTGTCCGCATACCTGTTAGCCGGGGGCGGCGTCCAGTTGTCCTGGAGAGATTAATGAGATTTTACGCGGAGGATGAACTGGAGATATGAAAAAAGCAAAGGAAAATTTCCTTACAATCGCCTGGGCAATTCGGCTCGCACTGCGGATTGATGCGCGTCTGTTTTTGCTCTGGGGAACACTGAGTGTTTTACTGGCTGTTTTACCGGCTGTGGCGCTCAGCTATAACCGGCAGGCGGTATCGATCCTGTCCGAGTTTCTCGTCAGCGGCAGCGGCAGCTTCCAGGATGTTATCCCATCTATCCTCGCATTAGGCATTGTCCTGACAGCCGTGGGACTTTCCAAACGAATCAATGGCAATTTTCTATACTTCATGATGTACGATTCCTATTATTTTGGGCTTGAGGAACACATGATGGATGTGGTCAGCCGGATCGAAATGAAAACCCTCATGGACAAAACATACCGCGATGACCATTGGTCGGTTATGGGGCGCTGCGGTGCATTGGCGGATTTTATGAGCTCCGGATGTCTGTTTCTTTCCAAGCTGGCAGGAGCGGTTTCCCTGCTTGTTGTCGCCGCTCAAACATCGTGGGTTATTTTTGGTATATCCGCCGGTTACATTGCGGCTGTCATGCTCTTGAATTTTACGACAGCCAATAAGCTGCGCTGGGATGGCCGTCCCTATTCGGAGGCCTCAAGGCTGGCAAATTACTACCAAAGCTCAACCATGTCCCCGGGCGTTGCTAAGGAGCTTCGCGTGTATGGCTTGACCGAGGAAACCATTGGGAAATGGGATAAGGCTTACGATAAGGTCGAAAGTATTGACAGGCGGTTTGTACGGGTACGCCAGCTTGTTGCTTTCATCAGCGGTATCGGTTTTTATGCTTTTATGACAGGGATGATGGGGTATTGCATTTACCGCGTTGCCGACGGGGGAATGTCGGTGGATGTGTTCCTGATGCTGTACGCCATGGGGCAAAGCATCAGCGAGGTTACACAGATCCTTTCCTCCAGCTTTCAAGAAATGGACCGCGGGCTGTACTTTCTTAACATTCAGCGCAGATTTGTAGAAGCGGTTCCGCAAACAGCGGAGGATTGGGAGGAAGGTTTTATACCGGCAGATGACACCACCGCATTTAAGGCTGAAGGGATATGCTTTTCCTACAATGATGAAACCGAGGTTCTGCATGACCTTTCCTTTGAAATAAAAAAGGGTGAGACCCTTGCGCTGGTCGGCGTAAACGGCAGTGGCAAGACCACACTGGTAAAACTATTAATTGGACTTTTTACTCCCACAAAGGGAAGCTTGCATTTTTACGGGAAGGAATATGATAGTCAAACACGCGGAGCGGTTATCCAAAGGGTGGGAATGTTCTTTCAGGACTTTCATATTTTTCACGCCACGCTTCGTGAGAATGTGGGGTTTGGTGACTTGAAAAAACTCAGCAACACGGAGCGCATTATGCTGGCCATGCAAAAAGGCGGAGCGGATAAGCTCCCCGCCCGTTTTCCCAAGGGACTTGAGCAATGGCTTTTGCGTAAAGTCATCAAAGATGGAGCAATGCTGTCCGGCGGAGAAAAACAGCGTGTGGCTGTATCCCGCGCCCATATGAGTGATAAAGAAATCTTGATTTTTGACGAGCCGGCCGCAGCGCTTGATCCGATCGCCGAAATGAAGCAATTTCATGCCATACGGGAGAAGATTGAAGGCCGCACGGCTATTCTAATCAGTCACCGTGTAGGCTTTGCCCGTTTAGCAGATCGGATCATTGTTTTAAACCGCGGCAGGCTGGCAGAAAGCGGCACCCATGAGGAGCTTATATCTGCAAACGGCATCTATGCCGGATTTTTCCGTGAGCAAGCCCAGTGGTATGAGCAGGGAGGTGGTGAAGCAGATGGGTAAATTACGGATTTTGCTTAAAGCATTTGGTGTCAGTATTAATATCAAGGGTCCTTATTCCATGATCGTCAGTCTCGTTGGGTTTGGCGCTGCCTTGCTGCCGGTTTTTCTGGCCAACAGGCTGAGAGATTTGACTGACTCCCTTCAAATGCTGATGGGGTCTAAAGGTGATGTAAGCCCGGCGTTGTTCGTTTTTTTTACTGTTGTCGGTTTGTATATGGCACAGGTACTTATAACGAACATCCAGCAATACACAAACGGTATGGACGAAATAAAAATCCAACGCTTTATCAAACGGACAATCATGCGTCATAAATGCGAGGTCCGGTATTCGTATATTGAAAACCATGATGATTTTCAGAAGCGGTTGGCATTTATTGAAGAATATGCAGGCCATCATATGGCAAAGTGCATCGGCAATATGATAACCATATTGCAGCTGGCAGTTGCCTTTGCAGCAGCCTCATTATCATTGTGGCAAATCAATCCCTTCATTGTTCTGATTCTGTTCGTCACAAGTATTCCGGCAGCTCTTTTGTCCTATTTTCAGCAGGATGAAACGTTCCGGTACAGGGCGAAATGGATGGATGAAGGCGCTCTCGCCATTCACTATTTTCACATGATTGGCGGTGGCGGGAATTCACTGAATGGATTACAGGAAATTCGCCACTTTGCCTTGTTTGACTATCTGAAAGCCCGCTGGCGGACCATTGCCGATGAGTATATCGGAAAGAAGAACAGGATCATGGCCAAGCATGTTAAGTTCAACACAGCAGCTGATTTCTTGAGAAGCGTTGTTTATTTGGCTGTTCTCCTTTTGGCGGCATATGAAATATATAGGAATCCCGCTATCGGTCTTGGGGCGTTTACTCTGGTTTTTGCCTTGTCGGGACAGCTGCAAGCGGTGACTGGCGATTTTTTGGTTGGAATAATGGTGCTTGCCCAGAATATTCCCTACATGAAGGAGTTTTTTTATCTTGACGAGTTGGAACGTGAGCATCCAAGCACTTCAGAGGGAAAAGCAGCAAAAGGAACGATCAGCTTTGACAATGTCACCTTCGCTTATCCCAATACAGATCGAGAGGTCCTGAAAAACGTCACCGTCCACATCAAAGAGGGTGAAAAAATAGCGGTGGTAGGAGAAAACGGAAGTGGAAAATCAACCTTTATCAGCCTTGTGTGCGGAATGTTTGACCCGAGGGCCGGCCAGATCAAGGTTGGAGGAATAAACGTATCTGACGCCCCCGCCGCGGCAAGAGAGGCCATATCTGTTGTTTTTCAGGACTTTGCCCACTATGAAGCCAGCTTGCGCGATAATATAACCGTCTCTGATAAAAACCGTAACGCGAACGAAGCCGAGATTATGGAGCTTCTGCGAAAAATAAATGTTCACGATGTGGTGGAGGAGCAAAAGGATGGATTAAATGAGCTGGTCGGCTCGTTTTCGGATAAGGCCAATAACCTGTCAGGCGGACAGTGGCAAAAAATCTCCATTGCCCGTGCCGCGTACAGACAGGATGCAAAAATCATGATTCTCGACGAACCAACCTCTGCCCTTGACCCGGTTGCAGAGGCGCAGCTGTACAGGAATTTTGCGTCCTTAACAGGAGATAAAACCACGATCCTAATCTCCCACCGGCTGGGTATAACGGCTGTTGTAGACCGTATTCTCGTATTCGATGACGGAAGAATCGTCGAGGATGGGTCACATAAGCAGCTAATGGCCAAGAACGGGCTTTATGCTGACATGTACCGCGCTCAGGCTCAGTGGTACGCATAAGAAATGATCAAAACGGGAGGACATCCGTCCAGAGCTTACCGCATACTGGCGAGAAGGAGTAATCCGCGGTACGCATAAAAAACCCATCCCAGGAGATAATGAACAGTAATGTTTCTCCTTGGGAGGTAATCACGATGACCCGAAATAAAGTCGAGATATGCGGCGTTGATACATCCAAGCTGCCCGTCCTTACCAACGCGGAAATGCGGGAACTATTCGTCGAGCTGCAGGAGAAAAATAACCGGCTGGCCAGAGAAAAGCTGGTCAACGGCAACCTTAGGCTGGTCCTCTCCGTCATTCAACGCTTCAACAACAGGGGAGAGTTTGTGGATGACCTGTTCCAGGTGGGCTGCATCGGCCTGATGAAGGCTATCGACAATTTCGACCTGAGCCAGAATGTGAAGTTCTCCACCTATGCGGTGCCCATGATCATCGGAGAAATCCGCCGGTATCTGCGGGACAACAACCCCATCCGGGTTTCGCGCTCTCTGCGGGACATCGCCTATAAGGCCTTGCAGGTGCGCGACAGTCTGACTAATCAGAATTCCCGTGAACCGACTATTTACGAAATATCGGAAGCCTTGAATGTGCCTAAGGAGGATGTGGTCTTCGCTCTGGATGCCATTCAGGACCCGGTATCCCTGTTTGAGCCCATTTATCATGACGGCGGCGACCCTATCTATGTCATGGACCAGATCAGCGACGACAAGAACAAGGACATCTCCTGGATCGAAGGCATTGCTCTCCGCGAGGGGATGCGGAAGCTGAATGACCGGGAAAAGATGATTCTGTCCATGCGCTTCTTCGAAGGCAAAACGCAAATGGAGGTTGCGGATGAAATCGGCATCTCACAGGCCCAGGTATCGCGGCTGGAGAAGTCGGCCATCTCGCAGATGCAAAAACATGTGAAATCATAAACTCCTAAGGGCTTTTCGTGAGAAAAGCCCACATCGTAAGCATAAGCTAAGGGCTTTCCGCGAGGATTGCCGACATCGAAAGCATACGCTATAAAGGAGCCCGGCGGAAGCCGGGTTTTTGTCATACATCGGACTGCAAAATAGTCGGATTGTCGTATGCGTAAGAGTTGCTTTGCCCTTCCTGCCTGACGCGTATCTTGCCTTATACTCAAGGTACGACGAACGGAAGGAAGGAGACAAGACCCCATGAAAAAAAGAATTCAGCTCTTTAACTCGTATGTGTTTGTTTTTCCCAGCTTGTTCCTGACGCTTGTCCTGGGGATATATCCGATTGCCTGGGCGCTGCGCTATATGTTCTTTGATTACCAGGGCTACGGTGTTCCCAAGTATATCGGGCTGGACAACTTTGCAAGACTCTTCCGGGATCAGGAATACTGGCAGGCGGTGTACAACACCTTCATTTATGCCGGAGGCAAAATAATCATTACCCTGCCCATTTCCCTGATTCTTGCGGTCATTCTGAACAAAGGGCTGAAAGGGAGAGGCTTTCTGCGGGCGGTCTACTTTATGCCTACTATAATCAGCTCCTCGGTGATGGCCATCGTTTTCTTCACCATCTTCAATTCCTTCAATGGTATGCTGAACCAGTTTCTCATCAAGTTCGGGCTTGGTTCTATTGAATGGCTGGGTCCCAAGTATGCCATGCTCACCGTGATCATCACCGCCGTATGGGGGGCAATCGGAAACTACATGCTGCTGTTTATAGCGGGGCTGCAGGGTATTCCGGAGGATATCTATGAAAGCGCCTCCCTGGATGGAGCCAACGCGGCGCAGAAGTTCTGGTACATTACAATTCCCATGCTGGGCCGGGTGCTGCAAATGATCATTATGCTGGCAATCATTACAGCCTTGAAGGGCTATGAGAGCATTATGGTCCTTACCGAAGGAGGCCCCTTCGGTAAAACCGAGGTGATGTACCTGTACGTTTACAAGCTGTTCTTCCCGGTATCCTCCACCTCTACTACGGTGCAGCAGCTGGGCTACGGAAGCGCCGTAGGCTTCACCACCGCCATTATTGTGGGAATCATCACCGGCTTGTACTTCTATATGTCCAAGAAGCTTGCCCAAGAATAGGAGGAAGATGCGTTATGTCAAAGACAGAAGCCAGCCACGGCCTGCTTATCGGCGCCCGGGGCGGCAAAATCATCATGTGGGCTTTTCTTTTGACCGTTGCTCTGTTTACGCTGCTGCCGCTGGCTATGGCTATCCTCGGCTCCTTCAAGACCAATGCGGAGCTGACCTCGGGAGCCACCTTCTTCCCCTCCGATTGGCAATTCTCCAACTATGCCACCGCTTGGAAGCAGGCCAACTTCGCCCGGTTCATGTGGAACAGCTTCTACATCAGCACCGCCGTTACGGTGGGCACCCTGCTGGTAACCGCCATGGCCGCTTATGCGGTGGACCGGAGCCGCTTCCCCGGCAAGCAGGTTTATGTAGTGCTTCAAGCCAGCACCATGTTCATTTCTATCGGCGCCGTTGTCCTGCGTCCGCAATTCGATCTGATGGTCGCTCTTGGTCTGAACAAATCCCTGTGGGGCGTCATCATTATCTTAATCAGCGCTCACGCCTCTATATTCTTTATGCTTATCGGCTTCTTCCGGGCGATCCCTAAGGATCTGGACGAAGCGGCGTATATCGACGGCTGCAACTTCTACTCGGTATTCTTCCGGATTATTCTGCCGCTGCTGCGCCCGGCGCTGGCTGTAACCGCGCTGTTCACCTTCAGGGGAGCCTGGAACGAATACATTCTGCCTCTGGTATTTACCCTGACCAACCCCAAGCTTCAGACCCTTACAGTGGGTTTGGCGAATCTGCGCTACGGTATTGGCGCGGCGGCGGAGAATCAGCTGATGATGGCGGGTGCATGCATTGCGTTTTTGCCCGTGCTGGTCGTGTATTTGTTCGCAAGCAAGTCCTTTATGCAGGTGACGGCAGGGGCCGTCAAGGGATAATTGGAGCCACCAGGGAGCAAGCCTTGCGGCTCGCCGAATGTTACTCATATAATGATTTCATACTAGGAGGGTTACAGACATGAAAATGAAGGTTGCAGGTGCACTTTTGAGCTTGTCTTTGGCAGCATCCCTTGCGGCATGCGGCAGCGGGGGTTCCACCGACTCGGCCCAGAACAGCCCGTCCGCATCCGCGGCAAGCGGGGAAAAAACCAAGATCACCTATTGGACCATTGACCGTCATGATGCAGACTACATCAAGTCCGTTATCGAGACCTTCAACAAGAACAATCCCGCTATTGAAGTGGAAATGACGGTGATGGCGGATAACTTTACCCAATCCGTGGACATTGCCTTCGCCAGCAACCAGGCACCTGACGTATTCCGCACCACCGACTTTGTCAGCTTTGTCAAAAAAGGCTACCTGATGCCCCTGGACGAGCTGATGAACAGCCAGATGAAGGAAAGGTTCAGCAAGCTTATGGTGGAGGAAGCGAATACCATCGACGGCAAAACCTACTCCCTTCCCAGCACCGGCCAGCTGTGGAGACTAATTTACAACAAGGATCTTTTCGCCAAGGCCGGGCTCACCGAACCGCCCAAAACCATTGCTGAGATGGTGGATTACGCCAATAAAATCACTGTAGCCAACAAGGATATCGGAGCCTACGGCTTCGCCGGCAACTTCAAGAGCGCTTCCTCCGCCTTCAGCCGTTTGGCCAATCCCATTATGTCCTTCAGCGGCACAGCGGTGATCGACGGCTACAACTACAAAACCGGAGTGTATGACTTCAGCGTCTACAAGCCTCTTCTGGAGGGGCTGCGCCAGATGAAGGTGGACGGCAGTATGCTTCCTGGTGTGGAATCCCTGGATATCGACCCCTTGCGGGCCCAGTTTGCCGCCGGCAAAATCGGTATGTACTTTAACCATTCCGGCGAACCGGGGGTTTATCAAAACCAGTTCCCCACCAAGATCAATTGGGACTCGGCGCTGCCGCCTACTGTTGACGGAAGCCGCACCGGAACCATCGCCGTGCTGGCCGGCAACTATATCGGCATGAACAAGAATACGAAGCATAAGGAAGCAGCATGGAAGTTTATGGAGTATCTCTACAGCCAGGAAGTGCAGAAGGATTATCATGAGAAGGGGTATGGCATCTCCATTGTGCCGGATGTGAATGCGTCTGCCGCCAAACCCTCCATTCCTGGCATTGCCGGCTTCCTGCCTACGAAATACGATGCCTTGTATTCCCCTTCTCCCACTTCCGCAACGGAAGCCAAGGTAGAGGGAGTCAAAACAGGCAACGCCGTGATTAAGTATGTGCTGGAGGGCGGCGATGCCGCCAACGTGCTGAATGATCTTACCACCCGGTACAATGCCGGTCTGAAAAAGGCCAAGGAGGCCGGTGACACCAAAGCCGCTGCCAACTCCAGCTTTGATCCGGCAGCCCTTCAGGGTACTATGGCTAAGTAATACAATTGCAGCAGACGCGTTGATTATACTCAGCGCGTCTGCTTCACCATTTTCAGCCTGCGATAAGAGGAGGCGCTCTACTTGAACAAGCTCTACTACCGGCTGAGTCTGCGCCGCAGGCTGCTGTTGTCGTTTCTCCTGCTTGCTGTATCCGCCAGTGCGCTGACCGGGCTGGTTTCCTACTGGATTGCCTACCGCTCCACAGAGCAGGAGGCGTCGGTTTCCGCTCAGAACACCCTGAACAAATCGGCGCAGCTCCTGAATGAGCGGTTTAAAAATGCCATTGTGGCCACCTCATCCATGATGCTTAGCGATCCTTTCAAAAACACCATGACCGACATCTACACAGGCTCTCCCGGCTCCTATTACCAACGTCTGACGGAGCTGCAGATCCCTCTGGCGCAGATGAAGCTGAATGATATGTCTATTGCCTCGGTGCTGATTTCCACTCCCATGGGCGAGCTGTTTGCCACCAGCGACCTGCGTACGCCCAGTGTCCGTTTGGAGAACACATTATTCGGGTCAAGAATACCGGAAATGAACCAGGTCATGTGGGTGGAAAGCCATACCGACCCTTTGTTTATGAACCGGAAAAATGTGATCACGCTGGTGATGAAGCCCATTACGGATGTAAGCGTCAGCGGAGTGTATGTGCTGGTCAATATGAAGGAGGATGTGCTCCGCACCCTGGTGGCCGACGGTTTGCCCGGCGGGGCCAAGGGTTATTATCTGGTGTCCAGAATCACAGGCTTGCCGGTGATGAAATTAGGTGAAACGGAGGCGCTGCCGGACAACCTGGAGCTTCTGCAAAGCATCCAAAGGAACGATCGCGGTTTTCTGAAGCTGGAGGCGGAGGGCAGAGTCAATCTGGTCAATTACGCCAGACTTGATCTGGCGGCCGACTGGGTAATGGTCAGCATCCAGGACCAGCGCTCGCTGCTCAAAAACGTGAACAGAATCAAAACCACCTCCCTGCTTATCATGGGAGCCTGCACGCTGGCGGCGCTGGTGGCAGCTAACGGCATGTCCAGCTTTCTCCTGAAGCCTCTGCACAGGCTGCAACATATGATGCGGCAGGTGGAGAACAACCGGCTGGATGTCCGTTTCGACAGCAAGTTCGATGATGAAGTGACCCAGGTGGGGCATAAATTCAACCGGATGCTGGAGCAACTGGAGACGCTGATCGATGAGGTGAAGCTGGCGGAGGGTGAAAAGCGGAGAATGGAGATTAAGGCGCTGCAGGCCCAGATTGATCCCCATTTTCTGTACAATACGTTGAATGCGATGATCTGGAAATCTGTCTCCTCCCGCAACCAGGAGGTTACGGAAATGATCAATTCCCTGTCCCTCCTGTTCAAGCTGGGCTTAAACGGGGGAAGCGAGCTTACCACACTGGGAAAGGAGCTGGAGCATGTCCGCCATTATTTGAACCTGCAGCAGCAATGCTACAGAGGGCTGTTCCAATATGAGATTGTGGTGGAGGATGAATCGCTTCTGGAGCTTCAGGTAGCCAAGATTATTCTTCAGCCGCTGGCGGAGAATGCCATACTCCACGGCTTCCGGGAGCTGGAGGGGGAGGGCTTCATCCGGATTACCGCCAAACGCTCCGGCCACTCCCTCGTCCTGGAGCTGGAGGACAACGGGGCGGGTATGGATGTCAAGGCTGTCACGGAGGGGATGCTGCAGAAGGAGCAGCCCCTGAAGAGCTACGCCCTGAAGAATGTCTATGGGCGGTTGAAGCTGCTTCATAGTGAAAAAGCGGATTTGGCCTTCACAAGCGAGCCCTTCCGGTCCACCAAGGCAGCGATTACCATTCCCATTGAAGGCGAGGCATCCGTATGACGGAGGAAATCAGGCTGTGCATTATAGATGACATTCCCGATGTGGTGGAGGGCATCTCCATGGGTATCCCCTGGGCCGAGCATGGCATCACAGTTGCGGGAACGGCTGGCAATGGTGTAGCCGGGCGGGAGCTGATTCTGCGGACCAAGCCGCACATTGTTCTGACGGACATCCGCATGCCGCGGCTGGATGGGCTTGCGATGATGAAGGAGCTGGAGCCGGAGTGTCCCGGGATGAAGATTATTTTCATTAGCGGCTATACGGATTTCGAGTATGCACAGCAGGCAGTCAGGCTGGGGGCCTTCGACTATGTGATCAAGCCCTTCCACCCCGGGCAGATTGTGGACATTGTCTTAAAGGCCAAGGCGGCCATCGAGGAGGAGACCCGCCACGAGAGGCAGTACCGGGACATGGAGCGCAAGCTGCGGGAGAGCATGCCTTATCTGCGCCAGGAATACTTCCAGCTGCTGCTGCAATATCCCGCCCCTGCGGAGCAGGCGGCCCGGCGCTGGGAGTTTCTGAATATTGGTCTGGAGCGGGAGGGTTTCACCGTCATGCTGGCGGAGATCGACGGATTTGCCGAACGCACCCTGTCCGCCCCTGTCCAGGAGGTGGAGCTGATCCGCTTCACTCTGCACAATATCCTGGAGGAAACCATCAACAGCTTCACCAAGGGCTTTATTTTCCGGGACCACACCAACCGTTTTGTCGCCGTCATGAATCCTGCAGCCGGGTGCAGCATGGAAGCTCTGGCAGAGCACTGCCGGGAGAATATTGCCCAATACTCCAAGTTCACCGTATCTCTGGGGATTGGGGACGTGGTGGGCTATATTCATGAAATTTTCTATTCCTATAACCAGGCAAGAACGGCTCTGTCCTATAACTTCTATGCCGGGGGCAACAGTGTTTACAGCTACCGGAATGTGCAGCCCATGGACGAAACTGTTCCGCAGTATTCGGCGGAGAAGGAGAAGGAGCTGTTCTATTACCTGCGTTCAGGAAATCTCTCCAAGGCGGAGGACACACTGGAGGAGCTGTTCACAGCCGGTGTCAACGGGGTAAACCCGCATCCTGAGGTGATCAAGGGCAGATATTATGAGCTGGCCTTTCTGATGAACCGTGTTTTCGCCGAGAAGCTCTCCCCGGAGGAGATGAAGCCTCTGGAAAAGCAGGCCCACCGGCTTAATGATTCCCCGGTATATTCCCTCCGGGAATTGACGGAAACAGTGAAGGAGCTCTGCCGGATGGGCTGCGGCTCTCTGGAGCAGAAGCATTCGGATGCGGCCAACCATCTGGTGGATCAGGTTATTGCTTACATCCGCGGCCATCTCCACGAAAATAACACGGTTAACGATTATGCCCGGCTGGTATTCTTAAGCGGCAGCTACTTTGCCAACCTATTTAAAAAGGTGACGGGAACCCCGGTAGGCCAGTTTGTGACAGCGGAGCGGAGGGAGCGGGCTAAGGAGATGCTGGCGGAGGGCCGGGCTGTGCAGGATATTGCACTGGCGCTGGGATATGAGGGGCGGCAATATTTCAGCGAGCTGTTCAAAAAACATACAGGCATGACCCCTTCGGAATTCAAGCAGGCTTATACCGATAAAGACAAATAATACACGTCCTACGAGCGTGAGGCGGAGGAGAGAGCATGGCAGAGAGGAAGCACACAGACAATCCGTTCCCGATGGACGGTTTTATTCCCTATTACCTGATTTGCGGTCCGGTATTAACGGAATGGAAGGACGGGGCAAATGACAAAAACCAGCTCCGCTACGAAAAGCATCTCCGTTCCCTTGTTGCCCGGCGCGGTCTGCCTGCCCCTGCGGGGGAGATCAGGTTGGGGGCTTCCAGTGAGCTGGGAAGACCTTGGGAGCTGTGCCGGACGGCGGGCGGGTTTATTAATGTGCCGATGTTTTCCCGCACGCCCCACAGAGTGGAGCTGCTGGCAGCAGCTGTTCTGGCGGCAGAGGAGGAGCTGGTTGTGCCGGTGAACATCTGGACCTATGCCGCTGTGGAGATTTGGTTGAACGGCAGGCTTGCGGCTTCTATAGATGAGCCCGTATACAAGCCCATCCGTAAGCTTGCGGCTCAGCTTGAATTGAAGCCGGGTGAGAACCTGTTAGTGATCCGGATGCAGAATCTGGCTATCCGCGACACCCGTAACATTGTTGGTGTGGAGCTTCTGGAGCATAAGGACAAAATCCGCTGTCGGCTGCCGGATGAGGAGCAGGCCCGGCCTTTGCTGGAGCTGGATGACTGGCTTGAGGGACTAATGCTGGAGAAGGGAAAGCTGCTGCTTCCTTCCGCTCCCCCCTGTAAGATATGGCTCGTTTATGAAGAGGAGGGGCTTGTGGAGGAGGCTGCGGAGGAGATCACCGGAACGACAGCGGTAAGCATGCGCACAGACCGGATCATGGCAGAGGTATATGGGGAGATTGGAGGTGTCCGCCGCTCCCGGAGGATCGAGCTGCTTCACAACAGGCAGCCCGTAAGGAAGGCACCTTCTAGGGAGGCTGGGGTCCGTCAGGATGGGCAAAAGGAGCATGTCCGGCTTATGCTGGAGGAGTTGGCCGGATTGGGTCTGGAGGCGGAATACCGGCCGCTTCGCTTCGGCCTGTTCTATGTACTAGCCAGGCAGCTGCTGGGACTCGCCGGGCCCAATGATATGCAGCATATCCGGACGGCAATCGGCCAAATTGAACAGCGTGAGGACTGCTCGGACTTCTTCCTGGCCGGGCTGTTAAGGATGATGGAGTTCAACCTGCTTCCCGAAGAGCTGATGTCCCGAGCCCAGCTGGCGATTCTGGCCTACCGCTACTGGATGACAGAGAAGGGCACTGACGGCATGTGCTTCTGGAGTGAGAATCATTCGCTGATGTTTTATGTATGCGCTTATATGGCAGGCAGGCGGTATCCGGACATGCACTTTCTGCGCTCCGGGAAGACCGGTGCAGAGGTCTGTGCTATAGCCTTGGACCGTGTGCGCCAATGGCTGGAGGATGTGGAGGAGTACGGCTTCGAGGAGTTTTTAAGCGGTGATTACATGTGTGTCACCTTCGGCGCTCTGTTGAATGCCGCGGACTTTATGGAGGAGCCGGAAGCGAAGCGGGCAGCAGGCTTGCTTGACCTGATGCTGCAGCAGATAGCCGAGCATTCCTACCGCGGTTCTATGATTGCGCCCCAAGGCAGAGTATACCGTTCAGTGATTCTCCCCTTCATCCAGCCTGTGCAGGCGTTGGTCCATCTGGCCAATCCGGAGGCCCCTTACGGGAACAGCGAGTGGATGGTTTTCTTCATGAACAGCAGGTATACGGTTCCCGGCGGTCTTCCGGAGCTTATGGATCAGGATCAGAGCCTGGAATATCAAACCGGCAATGCCTGGGTGAAGCTGGAGAAAAAGCAGGATTATGTGCTGACCTCTGTACAGTCTCCGCGGATAGACCCGGCACCCCGGTTTTGGGAGAATGTGATGCTGGAGCCGGGTGTGAATATGGATTCAAACGCCTATGTGAAATCCATGAACGAAAGCTACCACGGCACTACCCGCTTTGAGCCGGGTGTTTACGGCTACCAGCAGCATATGTGGACGGCGGCGCTGGACGGGGAGACGATGATTTTCGCCAATCATCCCGGGGAAGCGGCGGATGATGGGGGAATGCGGCCGGGCTATTGGTACGGCAACGGTATTATGCCTGCCGTCCGGCAGGAGGGCAGTCTGTTGGGGGCGGTTTATGTGATTGATGAGCGGCATCCCATCGGGTTTACCCATCTGTTTTTCCCGTTGGATAAGCTGGACCGGACGGAGCGGCAGGGCGGGTGGCTGTTCGGGCAGAAGGACAAGGGCTACGTGGGGGTCTGGTGCAGTACAACGCTGGTTGCTCACCAGGACCGGTTATTCCATTGCGAGCAGCGTGCCTATGCCCGCCGGGCAGCCTATCTGTGCCAATGCGGCTCGGAGCCGGATTTTGGCAGCCTGGAGGCCTTTATGGCATACTGCCAGCAGCTGAAGCCCGAATTTGATGAAGCCGGACTCTGCCTGACCGCAGGCGGCGGTTTTGCACTTCAATATGAAGCCTGTGAGAACCTAACGCAATATATTTAATGGGCTTGCAATCGGCATCCTCCAGCTCTTCTGCTGGAGGATGTTTTGCGTTTTGAATGAGTGCTGCAAGCCGGTCCTTGAATAAAGTTATCCGCTTGCCGGACATTTTGCCGGGGCGGCTCATATAATGGGTAATAGCCTACCTTTGGAGGCGTTCACAGGACCTTGCATCAACATCAGCACATTTTCAGAAGAAAAGGATCAGTGGTGGTGATATGGCCATGAAGATTTCCGATTTTCAGTCCAAGGATGTTATTAATATTGTGGATGGAAAAAAGCTTGGCTCTGTGAATGATCTGGAGCTGGACCTCCGGCAGGGACGCATTGAATCCATTGTTGTTCCCGCTTCCGGCAAGCTGTTCGGCTTCTGGGGAGGCGGCGCAGAGGTGGTTATCCCCTGGCGGAACATCGTGAAGATCGGGATGGACGTGATTCTGGTAAAGCTGGATGACACCCGGCTGTACCGGGATGAGGATGACCGGGACAGGGATAAGGACAGGGAAAAAGACCGGGATTACGGACGGTCGAATTACAGGGACCGGTGACGGCGGGGCGGCCAGTCCGCCTGCCCTGCGGGCTTGTTGTGCGGAGTGCTGGATATGAATTTTCGCATATCATAAACGATGATTTATATATGATTTTTCATATATAAACCCTTCAATTGAGGATTCAGGTGCAATTTATATATGAAAAATCATGTCCGTCACACCACCATGGAGCGTACTTGTAACATGACCTGTGAGTCCGTTAGGCGAAAGCCGGGTGTCCCCTTATAGCCCCTCATAATGTGTAAGATTAGTCTTCCATTTTATAGCAGCAGCGGGATCCGGCCTGATTTTCCTTGCCCATCCCGCCCATCTGCAGTGGCATGGGTCCAGAATGCTTCAAGGGGCACGGTTCGTGGTATAATGAGGAAGCGATTCATATGGCAGCAAGTCTTGCATCAGGAGGAACTATGGAACCTTTTGTTCAACATATTGCGGATAACGGTGTGGAGCTGTACCGGCTGGAAGGCTGGCTAAGCCGTTTCCCCGGCCTATCCGCAGGCTTTACGGGAAGAAGCGGCGGAAACGGCAGGGCCCCTTATGCAAGTCTTAATCTGGGTTTACACGTGGACGATGAGCCGGCTGTGGTGGTGGATAACAGGAGGCTTTTGGCCGGCGCATTGGGAACACCTCTTGAGGTGTGGACCTATGGTGAGCAGGTCCATGGTGCCAGGGTCCAACTTGTGGAGGCTGTCCATAAGGGACGGGGGACGCTCGCCCGGGCAGATGCATTCCCGGAGGCGGATGCTTTTATTACGGCTGGTCGGGGAATTATGATGGCGGCCCTGTTCGCCGATTGTGTACCCTTGTACTTCATTGATCCCGCCCACGAGGCTGTCGGACTTGCCCATGCCGGGTGGAAAGGGACAGCACAGGAGATTGCCCGCCGGACGGTGGAAGCCATGGGGCAAACCTTCGGCACCAAGCCGGCTGATCTGCACGCTGCCATCGGACCCTCTATTGGAGCTTGCTGTTACGAAGTGGATGACCGCGTCACTGGCAGCATAACCGCCCAAACCGCTCTCCACGGGGAGCCCTTTTTTCGTCCGAGCTCCGTCAATGCGGGGAAATTCATGCTGAACTTGCAAGAAATCAACCGGAAAATTATGATAGAAGCAGGAATTTTGCCGCAACGTATCGAAATGACTAGTTTGTGCACCAGTTGCGCTGTGTCCAGGTTTTTCTCCCACCGGAAGGAAAACGGGCGGACAGGGCGGATGGCTGCATGGATCGGCTGGGTTTGACAGAGTGTTGAAGGAGACGTTGGAATGGATATGGAAGGCAGACTGGCTGCCATACGCAGCCGGATAGAGGCGGCGTGCCGCCGTTCCGGCAGACAGCCGGAAGAGGTCACGATCATCGCCGTCACGAAGTATACCTCCCTGGAAACAGCGGAAGCGGTGCTGGCTGCGGGGCTTACAAACATTGGCGAGAACCGCTGGCAGGACGTTAAACCCAAGTGGGAAGCCATTGGGGACCGGGCTGTCTGGCATTTTATCGGCAGTCTGCAGACTAATAAGGTGAAGGATGTAATCGGCAAGTTTCCCTACATCCACTCTCTGGACAGGCTGTCTCTGGCAGAGGAGCTGAACCGGAAGGCCAAGGCTCTTGGGCTTGCGCCTGTAGAATGCTTCATCCAACTGAATGTTTCCGGAGAAGAAAGCAAACACGGGCTTGGCCCGGAGGGTCTGGACGAGTTTGCCGGCCAGTTGGCGGAATTGCCATACATACACGTAACCGGCCTCATGACCATGGCACCGCTGGAGGGTGGCTCTGACAGCGCCAGACCGGTGTTCCGCAGACTCCGGGAGCTGCGTGACCAACTCAATGCAAAACGGATTTTACCATATGCAATTCATGATCTATCTATGGGAATGTCGGGAGATTTCGAGACCGCAGTTGAAGAGGGGGCCACTTATATCCGTTTGGGAACCGTTCTGGTTGGCAGCCAGAGCTGACGGGAAGGGGCTTTGGCCGGGCCGGCGGGGAAACCGCCGGGTTGTAATTATACACCCCATGAGGAGGTATGCTAAGATGGGCGTTATGAACCGCATTATGAATCTGATCGGCCTGCAGGAGGAAGAAGAGATCATCGAGCGCGAGCAGGTGGTGGAGCATCAGGAAGAGCCTGAAACCAATCCCTTCGAAGCCCGTAGAAATAAGGGCAATGTTGTAAGTATTCATTCCCAGAAGAACGTGAGAATGATTATGAGCGAGCCGCGCAATTACGAGGATACCCAGGATATTGCCGATCATCTGCGCTCCCGGCGTTCTGTGGTGGTGAATCTTCACAAGTCCCGGCAGGACCAGG
>JAQSYT010000405.1 GCA_029256065.1 Paenibacillaceae bacterium | reverse complement strand
AAAATTCCTGCTGCCAAAAGAAAACGGACAGCCAAATGAGTCATCACCGGCATGACGGCAACAGCCTCTTTCAGAAATACGAACATGATCCCCCAGACAAAGGTGACGCCCAGCAACACCACATCCGCCATAACAGCTGCCTTCTTCACGGTGTTTCCTCCTGTTGTCATGTTATTGCAATTGAGTCAATGCAGAAAAAAACTCCGGCTCCTATAAGGAGCCCGGAGATGAATTGCGTTATGATTGCTGAATGTCAGGCCTGTTGTTTGATAAATTCGCCGACCTTGCCGTCATTCTTCTGGATGTGGTTGATCAGCCAATCCACCAGCGTCCGGTTCAGCTTGATGGTAGTGAGAATGGAGGTTCCCTGGGTGTTCACCTGCTGGAGCAGCTCGTCAATAACATGGACAAATTCGTCATGCTCCTTTTTGTGTTCAGCCAGCTCGGGGTATTTGACACTGCTCATCAGCTTTTCTTCATCACGGAAATGCTCCACGGTATACGCCTTAAGGAATTGAAGAGTTTCCTGGATTTTTTCCTTGCCCTTCTGATTGGTGCAGGCTTCCATAAAATCATTCAGCCGGTGCACCAGCTCCTGATGCTGATCATCGATCTGCCGGACGCCAACATTATACGTATCCCGCCATGTAATCATAATTTGGAAACTCCCTTCTGAAACATTGGATTTCAGACATTATTTCACAAATTCCGACCAATTTCTGTAACATTTCTCACCTGAAAGCAATTTTCTTTTTTTCTCATCCGTTAGAGGTTTGCACACACACCCTAGGCGGGATAGAAGCCTGTGTGGGAGGCTGCCCCCAGCACAACGGAGCTTAAGCCGTGAACCTCAAGCCTGCTGCCCCGGAGCCTGTCGAAGGCCCCGTGATTGCCCAAGCCGAAAAGCACGGACCATACGCCAGGCAGAGGAATATTCACCGTTACAGGCTGGGTTCTGGCATTGTGCACCACGAATATGTCCCGGCAGGGATCGTTGTTGGCATGATTCCGCAGGGTAAAGGCGATACAGCCGTCCACCGCCTGCTCGAACACCAGTGAGGCCTGTATTTGCTCTGCAGTGCGCATACGGAAAGCAGGATGTGCCTTGCGCAGGCGGATCAGCTGCCGCATGTATTGGACAGCGTCCTGCTCCCTGGCGCAAAGGCTCCAATCCATCCAGTTCACCGGATCGGGAGACATGTAGCTGTTGTGGTCCCCGCTCTTGGTCCGGAAAAACTCCTGCCCTGCATGGAGGAACGCCATGCCTTGGGAGGTCATCACCACCGCGGAGGCCAGAAGCTGCCTTCTCTTCCGGCGGTTCTCATCCTCATGCGCGTTAGTCAAGGCAAGCTTATCCCACAGGGTGTGATTATCATGGGCTTCCACGTAAGCGACAGACTGGACCGGCTCCAGCGCAAAACCCTTGGTCTGGTCATTATAGGCGATGGCACCGGCGATTCCCCTCCGGATATCCTGCTCGAAGCCGGACTGGCCCCCTGCAAACCCGGGCTCCTTCTCCGCGAAGGTGCTCCCCTTCAGGGCATCCCGGAGATTATCGTTAAATTGGCCGATCCCGGGTAGACGGAATGCATTGGACTGGTCCGCCCTGTGTTCGGGGGCAAGCTCCGTATGCATGACCCACCCCTCACCCAGCAGCACAAAGGACGGATCAAGCTTTTGCAGACGGCTGCGGATTTCGTTCATTGTATCCAGATCCAGCAGTCCCATCAGATCAAAGCGGAAGCCGTCCATCCGGTACTCCCTGGCCCAATACAGCACGGAATCCACAATCAGCTTGCGCATCATCCGCCGCTCAGAGGCAGTATCGTTGCCGCAGCCTGAGCCGTTGGACAGACTGCCGTCCGCTTTGTGGCGCATATAGTAGCCGGGCACCAGCTTGGCCAGATTGGCCCGGTAGCCGTCATAGACATGGTTGTAGACCACATCCATAATCACCCTCAGCCCTTGGTCATGATAGGACTGGATCAGGACCTTCAGCTCCCGGATGCGGACGGCTGGGTCGTAAGGGTCAAGAGAGTAAGAGCCCTCCGGCACATTGTAGTTCTTGGGGTCATAGCCCCAGTTATACCGCTCCAGAGGGGAACGCTCATCCACACTCTCTGTGGCATAATCGTACACAGGCAGCAGCTGGACATGGGTGACCCCCAGTCCTGCTATATAGTCCATTCCTGTGGGTATTCCGTCCGGACCTGTGGTTCCCGCTTCACACGCGCCGGTGTAGGTTCCCTTATGCTGCACGCCGGATAACGGATGGATCGTTAAATCGCGGACGTGAACCTCGTAAATAACTGCATCCAACGGATGGGCAAGGGGCGGTTTTTCGTCTGTCCACCGCTCCGGGCTGGTGTGGGCCATATCCAGCACAGCTCCTCTGTCGCCATTGACGGACACAGCGCGGGCATAGGGGTCCGCCGCTTCATTCCACTGGCTGCCGATTAATACCTTGTAGGTATAAAGCTTCCCTGCTAAGTTCCCGGCAAGAGCAAGCCTCCAGACGCCCCGGTCTTCCTTTATCATGGCGTGGCACTCACCGACGGTGGAATCCCAAGCTTCATAAAGCAGGAGCCGGGCTTCCGCAGCCGTTGGCGCCCACAGCACAAATTCCGATTTATCGGGCGTATAGCTTACGCCAAGGTCCTCCCCGTCGTATGCATATGCCCCGTCAAACTCCTCCGAAAAAACAGAGAGGCCGCCTGTTATCTCCAGGTCGCCGTATTCAATTGCATAATCGATTTCCTTTTGAACTGCCATGCCTCCGCCTGCCTTTCCGCTTGAACATGCTCCCAATTTACGGATATGGGTGCGATGTCCCCATTATAGGATGAATCGGAAAACCCGGCAACGGCTCTGCAATACCACCATAGAGATTGCGGCGAAAAGTGGTACTCACTCCCATCGCAGCTCCTTATTCCTCAGGCCGTGCCTTCAGCCTGTCCACCACCTGGTCCAGCTCCTCGGGCTGAAGCAGCTCCACCGGGGAAAAGTCCTTGTCAAACTTGAAGTCCTCCCCTTCCAGCAGCACTACATACCGGTTTCCGATTTTGGCGAAATGGACCTTGCTGCCGAAATCGGACAGCTTGGTTTTGACAAAGGTGTCGCCGATGTGGAACTTCAGATCCAGCTCCGGCTGGAACTCCACGATTCGCTGTGCTGCTTCCACCACCATTTCATGGTCCCAACGCTCCTGGAGCCTGCGCTTATCGCTGTTTGCCCACAGCTCATAGGCTTGAGCCTCCTGCAGCATAGCCGGGTTAGCGTTCTCTCCTGGCCCGTCTGCAGGCGCAGGATAGGAAGCATCATCCAGAAACGGGATGCCCGTCAAGGTTGGATCAGGTGCCGGGCCTGCCGCCATAAAAGGAGCCTCATCCACGTCAACGCCTGCGTCCGCTCCTGCGTGAGCGGCCATGGGCACGCCTACGGCTTCCGCTAACCGGATGCCCCTTTCATCAGCCACCTTGACGGGTGCGGCTGCTTTGGGAACCGGCGGAAGCTGGTACTTCTGCTCCATATACTCCTGGACCAAACCCAGCACCTGGCTTTGCACCAGCTCCGGCATGGACTGCTCGTAGGACACATACGCCAGAAACTCCTCAAAGTACCGGGCATGGGAGGCCTGGTGGATCTTCAGTTCCCCATACTCCAGCATCCCTTCCTCCGGCATGTGGGGGTATTGGATGGACTTCATGCTTTTGGCGCTGATAGCCATATCCACCTGCCCCACCAGACTGTCCTCGTCGGTAATCCGGGCAATCTTGGGCTCGAAGTCACACTTCAATATAAACAGGAACGGCTCGTCAAAATATTTGGGCAGCACTGCTCTCGCTACAATAAAAGCTCCGCCGCGGACTGAGCTGGTGCCGATGTAGGCCCGCAGGAGATCATCGCAGCCGTTGTGGTACTGCTCCCGGTCGCGGGCTTCCCGGCAGCGGGCAATCATATTATAGTTGGGATTGCTGCCCAGCTCATAGCCGGGCTCTACCACAAACGTGCCGATTTTGGTTGGGCTGCCTTCCGTTGGCGCATGCTTCTCCGCTTTACGCTTCACGATCCGGGCAAACTCTCCATCAAGAAACCTTTTGATCTCGCTTCTTTCGTACTCCTCCCCATCCATTGTCTTGAAGTGACGGTAACGTTTATTTTGCTCGGAGGCACTCTCCGAGTGAATGACGAAGAATGACAGGTACTCCACTGAAAAATCCATCTGTATGCTCATGCTCCTCTATGTTCGAATCTGGCTGAGACGTTAGCACTGGCCGAATATATCCTCCAGCCCGTAGAGCCCTGCCGGCCGCTGGCTGATCCACTGGATCACCGTAAACACGCCTTGGGCGAAGCCCTCCCGCGAATAGACCTTGTGGGAAAGCTCGATCCGTTCGTTTTCGGGTGTCGTAAACAAAACGCTGTGCTCCCCGATCACTTGTCCTGCCCGGATGCTGTGCATGTGGACAGGCGATTCAACCCCGGTGCTCTG
>JAQSYT010000034.1 GCA_029256065.1 Paenibacillaceae bacterium | reverse complement strand
TTCTTCGAGTGGGTCATTGATAAACGCGGCACCGGTAACGGATTTCCGGCGATTCAGGGTGTTATTCTCACCGATGAGCTGGAGACCTATATGGAGCGGAAGCTGTTTACGGTGAACACAGGCCATTGCAGTGCCGCCTATTTCGGGTATTTGGCAGGCTGTCTGACGATTCAGGAGGCCATGAGGAAGCCTTTGGTGAAAATTAAGGTCCGCAGGGTCATGCAGGAAACAGGGCGGATGCTGGTGGAAAAATACGGTCTGGACGAAAAGGCCCATGTGGCTTATATCGAAAAGACATTAGAGCGTTTTGCCAACCCCGGTCTCACCGACCGGATTGACCGGGTAGCCCGTTCGCCATTGTCCAAGCTTTCGTACAACAACCGTCTGGTCCGGCCGGCCATGCTGGCCTCCCGGCTGGGACTGCCGGTATCCAATCTGGTGGATGCCATCGCGGCAGCCCTCCATTTTGACAGCAACAGCGATGAGGATGCGGCACGGGTGCAAACGGTGATCCGCCAGAAGGGCATACAGTCTGCCTTGGGGGAATTGACAGGGATTCCGGTCCGCCATCCCCTGCACAAGGAGATTGTCAGCAGATACCATAGGCTGCACGAACATTACCAGACCGGATACAGCCAGGCAAGCCTGTAAATATAAAGAAACAAGCTCTAACAAAATGAGCCGTATTCAGAGAAATCTGGGCGGCTTTTTTTGTTTTATTTGTCGCAATTCGGAAAATAAGTGGGCCTTTTATCACATGTTCAGTATTTGTTCATAGCCGAGTAGTATCATAGATTGTAACAGATGACAAAACCACCAGCCAAAGGAGTGGAATTAATGGAGAAGAAAAAAATAATGGTTGTAGACGATACGGCATTTATGCGGATGGTCATGCGGACCATTATGGAGGAGTTGGGCCATGAGGTGGTGGCAGAAGCGCAAAATGGCGCTGAAGCGGTCAACATGTATCATTTTGTAAGGCCTGACTTGATCACCATGGATATTACCATGCCCGAAATGGATGGAGTCAGCGCCCTCCGGAAAATTAAGACTATGGACGCTTCCGCCAAGGTTGTCATGTGCTCGGCTATGGGCCAGCGGGAAATGGTGCTGGATGCCATCCGCAGCGGGGCCAGTGATTTTGTGGTGAAGCCGATTCAAAAGGAAAGAGTATCCGAAGCTATCCAAAAAACCTTCAGCCGGGCATGATCTCCCGCGATACTGAACCGGGCCTCCCCGTTTTCCGTCTAATTCATAACCATCGAATTCCGTATGTTGCAGGCTACGGATGAAAGGAACGGTGAGTATGAGCATGAGGGAAAAGGGCGGGGCCTTTTTGTTTTATATGTTATACGGTGTTTTGGCTGGGATTCTGTTGACCGGTTGCGGCGCAAAAGAGGAGGCTAAACCGGAGGCGACCAACAGCGGTAGCATTCCGGCAGTATCTGCTTCCGCAGATATAGGCGCCGGAGCTGCTTCCTCTGCGGCGGTGTCATCAAGCCCTGGCCAGCCATCGGATGAAGACGGCACGGAATTATGGTTCCGCGTGGACCAGATGGATTTTGTCAACGACAAAACAGGCTGGGTGGCGGGGGAGGATGAGTCGGGGCCTTTTTTGGGGCTGACCTCAAACGGAGGCGCGGATTGGTCCAAAGTGGATACAGGCCGCATGTATATAACCGCTCTTGCACCGTTGGAGCGGGACCGCGGGTTTGCTGTGGGCAGCTCGGACTGTCAGGAGCAAAAGGGGATTTTCGGCTGCCAGGCCAAGGGCATCTATGAAACATCTGACGGGGGCGCCCATTGGACTCCACGGTGGGAAACCCAAACGTCCAGAGAGGACGGGAGCCCTTACACGGCTGATGTTCTGTCTGTCAGCCCCAAAGGCTGGGGATATGCGGTGGCGGATCATCAGCTGCTGCTTACCCGGGACGGAGGCGTCTCATGGAATGCTGCTGCTTTCACCGGCAAGCTGGAAGGTTTTGTGCCGGAGAAGGCTGATTTCACCGGCCCTTGGCAGGGCTGGGCGGCCGGATACACGGTGGCACCGGGCTGTGCCCAGGGGGTGGAGCCTGTCCAGGCAGAGGCGGGCTGCCGGATTCCCGCAGTGGCCTATACGGATAATGGCGGCAGCGGCTGGCAATTGGGGGAGCTGCCGGAGGCGGAGCGGGGACAGACGGTTATCGGTATCTCCGCACCGGATGAGCACACAGCCTTCGTATTATTGTTCAATCCCGCCAACCTGGTGGCGTCCTTTTACAGCTGGGCTGTGGAAGAGCCGGGAAATTGGCGTCTGACCAGCACATTCCGCGGTGGGCGGCCTTATGCCAGTGATCTGCAGCTTGTTACTGCAGACAAAGGCTTTGTCGGACTGAGACCAGGGGCAGGCCCTATTGAAGGTGGGCTTATGGTGACAAGAGACAGCGGGAAAAATTGGGAGAATGCCCCCATTGAGGATATCGTCGGCGTTTCCCGGATCAGCTTCCCGGATGAGCGCTTAGGCTGGCTGTTGGCCGAAGCCAACCGGGAGCGGAGTACATTGCTGCGGACCCGCGACGGGGGAGAAAGCTGGGAGCGGGTTTCCCTTCCTGCGGAAATATTTGGCCGGTAGCAGCCATGCAGGTTAAGCCATAACGGAAGGGTATCCTCCGTTGTGGCTTTTCTTATGCCCGGACTCTCCCGGGCCGGGCATAGGGGACACTCGCCATTCCCGGCGCATAGTGTAGTAGCAAGGAACTTCCGGGCAGGCTTGCGCCGGCAGAAGGCAATCATTCCTTGTGGCACATAGAGGCTGCGGCGAAAAGAGGATGCTTTTGAGGTGGCGTTTGCGTTTGCAAACACTCCAGTATTTTCCTGCAGCTCCTTACGGGAGGGTGAAGCGCATGGATAACGAAAAACCGCACCTGGTGCTGGAGTGGAACGATGATGTGACGGATGCCACAGGCTGGGTGGTGGTGCACCGGTTCGTGCAGGGTTATGCCAGCGGCGGCACCCGCATGCATCCGGCTGTCACCCGCCGGGAGGTGGAGCGGCTGGCCAAGGTAATGGCCTATAAATATGAAGCCGGAGGCAGCGTCACCACCGGCGGCTGCAAGGCGGGCATCGCTTATGATTACAAAGCGCCGGAAGCCAAGGCTGTGCTGGGCCGGTTTCTCCGGGCTATGGGGCCCTATCTGCAGAACGGAGTATCCCTTGGCGGGGATTTGGGCGTGGCCTTTGAGGATGTGCTGGCTATTATGGAGGAGCTGCAGGTGGATCTGATCACTCCCCGCATGAAGGAGAATCCCCATGTGATGGAAGGGCTGCAGGCCTACCGGAGGCTGCTTGCAGAAACCGTGGACGGCAAATTCCTGCTCAATGATGCGGTAACGGGCTATGGGACGGCCTATTGCGCGGATGAGGGATGGAGGATACTGCAAAAGCGGGCCAACAAGAAAGGCGGCGCCGGCGCAGGGGCGGAAACGGGAGCCCGGGTGGTGGTCCAGGGCTTCGGCTGTGTAGGGGCGAGCTGTGCGTTTTTGCTCCACAAGCTGGGCTACCGGGTGGTAGGCATAGCGGATGCCAATTTGCTGGTGGAGAACCCGGTCGGTTTGGATGTGCCTGCCTTGGTGCAAGGACGGCAGAAGCACGGGGAGCTTGCTCCGGGCAGCTTCCGGCCGGAGGACCGGGTGCGGTCCAATAGCGAATGGCTGGAGGTGGAATGCGATATTCTCATTCCGGCGGCCCTGGAGAACGTGATCCATGGAGGGAATGCCCACCGGGTGAAGGGAGAGCTGATGGTGGAAGGGGCCAATATTCCCGTTTCCCCGGAAGGGGATACGGTTCTAAAGAAAAAAGGCGTCCATGTGGTCAATGACTTTGTGGCCAATCTGGGAGCCATCCGGTTTTATGACGCTGCTATCTTCGGCCATGTCCGTTCGGGGGCGGCGGAGGTACTGGCGGACATCGAGACCTTGTGCCGGAGCAACACCTCCCGTCTGCTGGTGGAGGCGGAGCGCCAGGGCCTGTATGAGCGGGAGGCGGCTGAACGGCTGTTCCGGCCCCGGCAATAGCTTCCGGAGGCTGCCTGCTGGACGGAGGGGTAGCAGGTCCTCCGGTCATGGTTTGCGAAAAAAAGCCGTCAACGGAAGCATTAACCTCCGCTGGCGGCTTTTGTTGCGTATTTGTGAGGCTGCTGCGTATGCTGCTTGACGGTCTTCGCAGCAGGAGTGGTTGTTTTGTGCAATGAGGGACCGATGCCCGGGTGCGGTCATGTTTAGCTGGGGAGCCGGACAGAGGATCCGTTATGTTGCAGAAAGCAGCGGGTTTAGAGGGCTGTTGAGGGAAATAGCGCATCGTGTGTCCGCGGAAATTCCAAAAGTGCGCAATTTGGCAAAATAACGGATCGTCGGTCCGGAGCGCGGGGAGCCGTAATCCTGTTCCGCGTCCGTCAGCGCCTCGTTCGGCATCCCGCTCCGTCCCGTCTTGCAACCCGTCCAGCCAACCCAGCCCTATTCCGTTCCGCACTTATCCGTGTTCAATCCCGCATCTCGTCCGCACCGCGTTCTGTGTCCTATCCTCAATCCACCCGTATTCCGTCTTCGTGCCCCATCCCGCGTCCCCCCCAATCTCCTGCCCACCCGCAGCATCAACGCTGCGGCGGTCAAAGCAGGAACATGGCAAACACCGTAGTCACCGCCAGCCCGATCACCACGGGCTTCACATTCCGCCGGGCCAGCTCGAAGGGGTCCACGCCGCAGATGGCGGCTGCAGGGATCAGCGCCCAGGGAATCAGCGTGCCGCCCCCTACCCAGATGGCGGCGATTTGGCCTAATGCCGTCAAAGTGGCGATGCCGTGACCGATAGAGGCGGCGAACAGGTTGGCGATGGAGCCTGCCAGCGATATGCCGGAGAACCCGGAGCCGTCCAGCCCGGTAATGGCGCCGACTGTGGTCAGGGTGGCCGCTCCGACGGCGGGGTTCAGGGGCACAGCGGAGGCCAGGGCACTGCCCAGATCATTGACAATGCCATGCGACCCCTCCGGCAGAACCTTGCCGAACAGCTCGAAGAACGCCGAGTCCCCCAGATAGAAGAAGGCGGCAATGGGGATAACAGGACCAAAAATGCGGAACCCGAACAAAAAGCCGTCAGTCATATAGGTGGTGGCTTCCTCCAGCCCTTGCTTGCGGTGGACCGCCAAGGAGATGAGCAGCATCAGGAGCAGGGCGGTGCCGCCTACCAGAGCAGTAGCGTCTCCCCCCTGCAAATTCATCGTAAACATCAGCACCACGTCAAGCGCGAACAGTACAGGCACCAGGATGGCAAAAAACAGCCTGAACCCTGGAGAAAGGGAGGTGGACTTGCCGGAAGCAGCCGGGGAGCCTGCAGCGGATACATCCGCTTTCAGTCCCGTACTCATAGTCAAGGCTCCGGTGCGCATATCCCGCCGCATATACCAGAAGCTTACGGCAGTGGTCACTGCCCCCATCACCAGCACTAGGGGCACACTGGCGGCGACTACATCACCCACGGGAATACCGGCGGCGTCTGCCGTCAGCTTGGGAGCGCCTTGGATAATGAAATCGCCGGAGAGGGCAATGCCGTGGCCGAACAGGTTCATAGCCATGGCCACGCCTAAGGCGGGCAGTCCTGCCCGGATGGCCACCGGAAGCAGCACGGCGCCGATCAGCGCCACAGCCGGAGAAGGCCAGAAGAACCAGGAGATCACCATCATCAGAATGCCTGTTACCCAATAGGCCAAGGCGGGACTGCGGATCAATCTGGCAAACGGGGCGATCATCGTTTCATTGATACCGGACCGGGTGAGCACCCGGCTTAGACCCACAATAATAGAAATGATAAGAATGGTCCCCAAGAGCTCTTTAATCGCATAGATGAAGCTGCCAAAAACACCGCTGACGGAATGGGGAACGGATCCGGTGGCCAAAAGCCCCAAAAGAAAAATCCCGCCAATACACAGCACCGTCGTATCCAGACGCCGGATCATGAAGCCGATAATGAGCACAATAAACACCAAATACAGCCAATGGACCGAAACCAGTGTAATATCCATCTTGAGCCACCTCCCGTATGCAAAAAGCCTGTTTGCTTCTTGTATTCCAGCCTATGCAGGCGGTGTGGAAGGGTGTGTGGGCGGATAAAGGATTTCACAAGAGCATAAGCGCGGGTGTATAATCAATAGAATGTGCGCGAGGATAAAAGAAAACCACCGAGAATAGGAGTGTCATCAGCATGAATCTAACAGCGGGTCCTCCCGGATCAGGGCGCAGCATCAGCCGTTGGGCGGTGCTGGCCAATGTTTCCGTGGGCACCTTCATGGCGACGCTGGACGGCAGTATCGCCAATGTGGCTCTCCCCACCATTTCCCAGGAGCTGGCGGTTCCCCTCCATGATGTCCAGTGGGTGCTGACCGCTTACCTGCTCACCATTTGCGCCACGCTGCCCATTATGGGGAAGCTGTCCGACCTGTTCGGACGGAGCCGGGTGTATAATTGGGGTTTTTTGCTGTTTGCTCTGGGTTCGGCTCTGTGCGCATGGTCAGGCACTCTAACGGGTCTGATACTCTCCCGGATTTTGCAGGCGCTGGGGGCCTCCTGTCTGATGACCAACAGCCAGGCCATCGTAGCGGAGACCTTCACTGCCGGCGACCGGGGCAAGGCCATCGGCATAGTGGGCACCATGGTATCTCTGGGCTCCCTGACCGGACCGGGTATCGGCGGAATTCTGGTGGATCATTTGGGGTGGCCGTCGATATTCTGGATCAACGTGCCCATCGGCATTATCGGCTTCGCCGCCGGATTGGTGATCCTGCCCAAAAGCGGAGAGAAGAAGCCCCAGGAGCCCTTCGATTACACCGGGTCCGTGCTGTTTATGGTGGGCATATCGGCGCTGCTCTATATTCTCTCCAACGCCCAGGAGTGGGGCTGGATGACGGGACCGGTGCTGGCGGGCGGCCTCGCCTCACTGGCAGTGCTTGCCGTCTTCTACTTCTGGGAACGCCGGACGCGCTATCCCATGCTGGACTTCAGCTTGTACAGGAACCGCACCTTTGCCGTGGGCAACATCGCCGCATTGTTTTCCTTCATCGCCCTCTTCTTCATCAATGTGATGCTGCCCTTCTATATGCAGGGAGTGCTGGGCTTTTCCCCGGAGAAGACCGGCTACGTCATGATGGTGAACCCGGTGTTTATGGCGGTGGTGGCCCCGTTCTCCGGCTGGCTTTCCGACCGCATCGGGTACAAGCTCTTGACGACGGCAGGGCTGGGTATCAATGCACTGGCCTTCATGCTGCTGAACACCATGGGGACCGAGGAGTCCGCCTGGGTCGTGGCCCTTCATCTGGCGCTGTTCGGTATCGGAGGCGGTCTGTTCCAGTCCCCCAACAACTCCAGCATTATGGGAGCTGTGCCTAAATCCAAGCTGGGAACGGCAGGCGGGCTTAACGCCCTGGTGCGCAATGTGGGCATGGTGACGGGCATCGCGTTGTCCGTGTCCCTCTATTCCACCCGGCTGAACCAGCTTTCGGGCTCCCGCCCGGAGGCAGAGGCGATGCTGGGAGCCCTCCATGCCGTCTTCTGGACGGCTGCAGGAGTATGTCTGGTGGCGCTGGCCATTTCGGCCGGAAGAATCAAGCTCCGGGAGACAGGTACACAATGAACGATTATTTCACAATCAACAGGAGGTTTTTGGCATGAGCGGTATGGATCATCTGGAATTTGACAACATGCTGGAGAAATATGCGGAGCTGGTTCTCCGGGTGGGTGTGAACATTCAGCCCGGACAGGTGCTGTTTATTGAGTCCCCGTTGGAAACAGTGGAGCTGACACGCAAGATTGTCCGCCGGGCTTACCAGGCGGGAGCTAAGTATGTGCAGGTTCAGTGGGATGACGAGCAGGTCACCCGGGCGCGCTTCGAGCATGCCCCGGATGAAAGCTTCGATTTCTATCCCCAGTGGACCGCCAAAATGATGGAGCAGCTGGCCGAAGGCGGCGGCGCTCTGTTGAACATCAAGGTGCCGGACCCGGATCTGTACAACGGCATCGACGGCAAAAAGGTAAGCCGTGCCAACAAGGCTGCTTCCCTGGCCCGGCAAACCTTCCAGCGTTATGTCCGCAACAGCGAATTCAGCTGGTGTCTGGTGAAGGCCCCTACCCATGCGTGGGCCTCCAAGGTATTCGCCGACCTGCCTGAGAACGAGCGGGTGGATGCCATGTGGCAAACCCTCTTCAAGATGAACCGGGTGGATACCCCGGATCCGGTAGCCTCCTGGCAAGAGCATCTGGATGTGCTCTTGGCCAAGCGCAATGCGCTGAACACCAAGAATTACAAGTCCCTTCACTTCAAAGCCCCGGGTACCGATCTGGTGGTGGAGCTGGCGGAGAATCACCGTTGGCTGGGCGGCGGCAAAAACAACGGCTTCGGTGTATACTTCGTTGCCAATATGCCCACCGAGGAAGTCTACACCATGCCCAAACGCACCGGCGTCAACGGCACTGTGAAAAGCACCATGCCCTTGAATCTGAACGGCCGTCTGGTGGACGGGTTCTCCCTGACCTTCAAGGACGGCAAGGTGGTCAGCTTCCAGGCTGAAGTGGGGGAAGAGCATCTGGCTGCGCTTTTGGATACGGATGAGAATGCCCGTTATCTGGGTGAGGTAGCCCTGGTGCCGTATCATTCCCCGATTTCCGATCTGCATCGGATTTTCTACAATACAGGCATCGACGAGAACGCCTCCTGCCACTTGGCACTGGGCAGCGCATATCCCACCAATATGGAGAATGGAACCACCTACTCCAAGGAGGAGCTGATTGCCCGCGGCGCCAATGTGAGTCTGGTGCACACCGACTTTATGCTGGGATGCGCAGACATGGATATTGACGGAGAACGCTATGACGGCACCGTCGAAGCGGTATTCCGCAATGGCGATTGGGCGCCGGGAACCCTGGGCTGATTCCTGCTCCCCCAAAAGAAGAAGACCCCCCGCTTTGCCAAGAAGGCAGCAGCGGAGGGTCTTGTTTTTATTTAAAGTCTGGTCAGGCGAGGGTGCCGGAGGCCAGCAGCTTCTCAATATGCTTGCCGATCTCCTCGGGGGAATCGGTGGGGGCAAAGCGCTTCAGCACCTTGCCGTTCCCGTCCACCAGGAACTTGGTGAAGTTCCATTTGACCGCTTTGATGCCCAGCAGGCCGGGAGCCTCCTTGGTCAGATATTTGAACAGGGGATCGGCGTTGTCACCATTCACATCAATCTTGGCGAAGAGGGGGAAGGTCACACCGTGGTTCAGCTGGCAGAAGGAGGCAATCTCCTCCTCGCTTCCCGGCTCCTGATGGTTAAACTGGTTGCAGGGAAAACCCAGGATCATCAGCTTTTCCGGCCCATACTGCTCATACAGCTTCTGCAGACCGGTGTATTGGGGAGTAAGACCGCACTTGCTGGCGGTATTGACAATAAGCAGCAGCTTGCCGGCATATTGAGACAAGGAAACCTCTTCGCCGCGGATATTTTTGACCGAAAAATCATGAACAGACATTACGGATGCCTCCTTAGAATGTATATTTATTCCTGCTCGGTGAGCAAGGGCTGAAACGGAACCGCCGTATCCAGCCGGACCAGCAGGTCCTTAAGCTGGCGGTGGAGGGAGATGGCTTCCTCCGGAGTCATGCCGCTGCGGCAAAAAGCCGTTTGCGGAATATGCGCGGCCTGCTCACGCAGCTTCCGTCCATCCTCGGTGACTTCAATCCAGACATTCCGCTCATCCTGGGAATCCCGGGTCCGTTTCACCAGTCCCATCACCTCCAGCTTCTTCAGAAGAGGCGTGAGAGTGCCGGAATCCAGGTAGAGCGCCTCACCCAGCTCCTTCACCTTCATTCTGCCTTCCTTCCAAATGGCCAAAAGTGTGATGTACTGGGTATATGTCAATCCCAGCGGCGCAAGAAGGGGACGGTACATCTTGGTGATTTCTTTGGAACACGCGTACAAGGCAAAGCATAGCTGTTTATCCAAATCCATATATGACTGTGATTCCATTCCGGGGTGGGTCCTCCTTCTTTACTGTTTTGTTGGTATAAAATTAAATTGTATAAAATCATTATACCGGGGGGCACAAGCCTGTGTCAATTTGATTTTGGTTTTGTGGGTGCTGATTTTTTTATCCTGAATCTGGTATAGTTATCCACATAACATCAACCACTGAAAGCGAGGAGAACGAGAATGAAGCTGTTTTTTCTGTCGGATATACATGGCTCCATTTCCTGTCTGGACCGGGCGCTTGCGGCTTTTGAACGGGAGGAAGCGGACTTTCTGGTGAGTCTGGGGGATTTGATGTATCACGGTCCCCGCAATCCGCTGCCGGAGGCGTACAATCCCAAGGAGGTGGCTGCCCGGCTCAACAGTGTAAAAGAGAAGATTGTAACGGTCCGCGGCAATTGCGACAGCGAGGTGGACCAGATGCTGCTGGAGTTCCCCATCTTGGCCGAGTATGTGATCCTCTTCCACGAAGGCAGGCGGATTTTTGTCACTCACGGCCACCATCACAGTATGGATCAGCTGCCGGCGCTGTCTCCGGGGGATGTGTTTATCCAAGGGCATACCCATATTCCGGTGGCCGAGGAACGCGGCGGTCTGTATCTGCTGAACCCGGGCTCGATTACGCTGCCAAAGGAAAACTTCCCGGCATCGTACGGTGTGCTGGAGGGTTCGTTATTCGAAATTAAAACTCTGGACGGCCAGGTGCTGAAAAGCATCCGGTTTATTGAGCTATGAAACGCAGCTTTATTTCCCCGTCCATTTATACGCAAGGTGAAAACCGGCTATTAGAGCTGGGTGGATATGTCCGCCGTGTGGCCGGGGAGGGTAAGATCTTTCTGGTTGCCGGCAAAGAAGACCGCCAGCGGATCAGCCATTTGCTGGAGGAGGCTCTGCGGGCGGAGCCGTTCCCGTTGGTGTACGGGGATTTCTCCGGCAGGTGCACAGAGGGTGAAATCAGCTGGCTGGCAGAGCTATGTGCCCAGGAAGCCTGTGCGGCAGTAGTGGGCTTGGGTGGCGGGAGCGCTTTGGATACAGCCAAGGCGGTGGCCCATCAGCTGGGTTTGCCTGTTATCATCGTTCCCACCATTGCCTCCACGGATGCGCCATGCAGCGCGGTGTCTGTGGTGTACAAGGACACAGGGGAGCTTTCCCGCTATATCACCCTGGCCAAACCGCCGGAGGTGGTGCTTGTGGACACGGGGATTATCGCCCGGGCTCCTGTCCGGTTTCTGGTAGCGGGTATGGGGGACGGTTTGTCCACCTGGTTTGAGGCCAGAGCCAACAGCAGGGCGGCAGGCGGCAACGGGGTAAGCCAGGCTGGGGAAGCAATTGCCCGCCGCTGCTATGAAGTTCTGCTGGCGGATGCCCTTGCAGCCAAAGCAGCCTGCGCGGCGGATCAGCCGGATGAGGCTCTGGAGCGGGTGGTGGAGGCGGTGCTGCTTTTAAGCGGCCTGGGCTTCGAGAACGGAGGCCTGGCTGCCGCCCATGCGGTGAATAACGGCTTGACGCTCCTGCAGGAGACACGGCCGTACCTCCATGGGGAAATCGTTGCCTTCTGCACCCTGGTCCAGCTGGTGCTGGAGACCGCTCCGGCCGAGGAATTGGCGACGGTTTTGGACTTTTCCGCCGGACTGGGCCTGCCTGTAACCCTGGGCCAGATCGGCTTGGGCGGAGTGGAGGACAGCCATTTGCTGACGGCTGCTGAAGCCGCTTGTTCGCCGGGCAATCCCATGGGCAACATGCCGTTTCCCGTCTCGCCCGATCACGTGCTGGCAGCTCTCCGGGAGGCAGACCGGCTGGGCCGGGAGTTCTTATCCTGCGCCCAGTAGGAGGTATCGCGTAGGTAAGTTGCCGGAGTGGATTCCCAAACCTCCATCCGGATTTATACGAAAATGGCGCACCTGCCTCCTCCCCCGTATCCGCATTTTTACAAACCAAAAAGAAGCCGGCTCCCGCCATCCGGGAACCGGCTTTCTTTTTGCACAAAAGCATGCATTATGCCTTCAGCACATCATGATCCACATAACGCTCGCCGTTCAAGACACTCAGCACTTCGACTGCTACGCGGGCTCCGTCGCCTGCGGTAATGATGGTATGCAGGCTGGTGCCTGCGGAAGCACCTGCTGCGTATACACCCGGCACATTGGTTTGGCCGGTTGCATCGGTGGCCACCACAGTTTTCACCCGCGGCTCAGTGCCCGGCTTGGTGCCGATGCCGGAGGCTTCAGCCAGATCAGTGGCCAGCCCGGTGGCAAGAATAACCTTGGTTGCCTCATAGGTTCCGGATTCTGTTTCAATGGTAAGGCTCTCGCCGTTTGCGGCAATTTTCACGGCCTTGGCAGAAACGAGCTCCGCACCGAATTTCGCCGCTTGCTTCTTGCCGTTTTCCACCAGATCGGGACCGGTGATTTCATTTACGCCGTAATGATTTTCGATCCAAGCCCGTTTCGTGATGCTCTGGTTGGCGTCGATAACCAATGTTTTTTTGCCCGCTTTGGCTGTAAACAGCGCGGCGCTTGCGCCGGTGGGCCCTGCTCCGATAATCGCTACATCATACATGTATAACTCCGTCCTTTCCCCAGTCGGGTTTGCAATTGAGTTCCCCTATATTGTAACAAAACCAGAATGAAAAGCATAATAAAACGGGGCATTCGGGGAAAATTGATCAGGAAACCTGCTATTCCAGGAAGGTTTCCACTGTGGCCGCGGTGCGCTTCTCTTGAAGCCAGCTTTGGGACAATGTAGAAATTTGCTCTTCAGAAAGGGCTTGGCGGATTTCCTCCGTCTTCTCCTCCAGAGTCGGGGTCGCGGCAGCCTTATGCTCTGTCGTCTTGATGACGTGGAAGCCGTGGCTGGTTTCCACCACGCTGCTCAGCTCGCCGTCCTTCAGAGCGAAGGCTGCAGTTTCGAATGATTCCTCCATTACGCCCTTAGGGAAAAACTCCAAATCCCCGCCAGCTTCCTTTGAAGCGGTATCTGTGGATTTTTCCTTGGCAAGGGCTGCGAAATCGGCTCCCCCCTTCAGGCTGGTCAGCACGGCTTCAGCTTCTTCCTTAGTGGCTACTAGAATATGCGAAGCGCGTACCTGCTCGGGAGTCTTCATGGATTCCAAATTGGTGTCGTAATAGGTTTTGATGTCCTCATCGCTGATCTTGACCTGCGGCTCAAGCAGCTTACGCAGCTGTACTTGGATATGCATGTCTGCCTTCAGGGATTCCAGGGTCATATTATAGGTAACCAAAGCCTGGGCAAATTCCTCATCAGATGAAAAAGACTTCTTAATTTGCTCCATTTCCTTATCCAAATCCGCATCCGTAACCTGAATGTTGGCTTTATCGCTTTCCTGCTTAACCAGCTCCTCGCTGATCATGGTTTCCAAAGTCTGCGGACCGCCTGCTTTAACCATTGCGCTGTACAGCTGGGATTTCAGAATGGATATCCCGTTAACCTTGGCAACTGTGTCGTCGTCCGCTTTACCGGGCGGATAGATAATGATATAGATGACAAGCGCAGCGAGCAGAACAAAGGAGGAAACCATCCAGATGCGGCTTATTCCCGATGATGTGTTTTTCAAATGCGTAACATCCCTTCTCTTATTTAAAATGTCCGTCAGGCGGCAAACACGCCCGCAAAGTGTATTATGCCGGGGCAAGCTGAAAAGGGCCTGAAGACAAGCTTAAGGCAGGATTAATTTGCAGATGCGATTGAGAATCATTCTTACTTATAATTTATAGCTTTACAAAAGTAAGTTCAATTGTTATTATTAAAATAAATTTATTTTAATTAAGAAACGGAGGTGCTTCATATGGGTAAATGTGCATGCGGCAACACCAAGAATGGCTCCGGAAACTGTGACGGCTCCCACGCCAAAAAAGACAAGTAAGTGTAAGGATGTAGGGTAAAATCGGGAACGTACCTATTTAATTAGGAAGAGATGACCCTCCGGCAGCCATGTCTGCCGGAGGGTCAATTTTATAGTAAAAAATATTCCCTAAAAATTTGTAATGCTGTCCGCAATGTGGTATGATGATTTCAACGATATGGAAACCTGAATTCACATAGGTAAAGGTTGTCTATCTCAATCATAACCTTTACATTTATGCGGATTTTTTATTTTTAGGAATAAAGAAGGCCATATTGAACAAACTTTTTGGAGGTAATACCATGCAAACAGGTACAGTTAAATGGTTCAACGCAGAAAAGGGCTTTGGTTTCATCGAGGTTGAAGGCGGCAATGACGTATTCGTGCATTTCAGCGCAATCGTTGGCGACGGCTTCAAGACTTTGGACGAAGGCCAACGCGTTGAGTTCAACGTTGTTCAAGGCAACCGCGGACCGCAAGCTGAGAACGTTGTTAAGCTGTAAGATCAGCTGATCAAGCTGCTCCTTAGCCTTTAATGGTTGGGGGCAGCTTTTTAATATTTTCCTGTGTAACATACACAGCCCCGTGCGCGCCAAGCGGCGGCGGCCCTATGTCCGCATCCTCGATTTAGTCCGAAAGAGATTATCCATATGCCGGGAGGGATATTCATGTATTCACGGAATAAATGGCGGGAAGAGATTCCCTGTGAGGAAACGGCTGTTTGGGTTTGTACCAATGAAGCATGCACCTGCTGGATGAGAAATAACTTTTCGTTTGAGTCAATTCCGACCTGTTGGAAGTGTCAATCTCCTATGACAAGCGGGACGAGACAGCTTCCTCCGATCCATAATAATAACCCGGAAATGAAGGGTAGATAAAGAGAGCTACAACCAAAATACAGGCGGCGGATCACCATCCGGCCGTCTTTTTTTGTTGCCCAAAAACGGGTATAAGCGGCGGTCCTCAGGAATTGACCAGCTTAATAACCATTGTTAAAAAACTGTACACATTTTATGTGTAAACTTATATCACAAGTTAACACTTTTGTGTTAATCTATGAAGCAATAAATCATTTTTGTCCTCGGTGGGGAGACGTTTGTTTTTGAAAGACGGAACAAAAGGGGGATTAAAAAAATATTTACAACTCCAAACATATGATGTTATAATTACTCACACATTCCTAACATACGAGAGGTGTACTAATGGAATATTACATTCAACAGATCATCAATGGTCTGTCGGTGGGAAGCATTTACGCACTCATCGCTTTGGGCTATACCATGGTTTACGGCATTATTAAGCTGATTAATTTTGCACACGGCGACGTGTTTATGGTAGGCGCCTTCGCAGGCCTCTATGTTGCCAAGGGCTTGGATCAATACAATCTTCCCCCAGTTGTCGTGTTCTTGATTGCATTAATATCCTCAATGGCCTTCAGCGCAATCCTCGGTGTGGTAATCGAACGGATCGCATACCGTCCTCTGCGGAATGCCTCGCGGATTTCCATCCTGATTACAGCGGTAGGCGTGTCCTTCTTACTGGAGAACGGCGGCATCTTCATTCTGGGACCGCAGCCCAAGGGTTTCCCGGAAATCATCACCAAGAAGCAATTTGAAATCCTGGGCCTGCGGATTGACTCCAACCAAATTATGATTCTTCTCATTACTGTACTTTTGATGGTAGTTCTGCAATACATTGTCCAAAAGACGAAAACAGGCAAGGCTATGCGCGCCGTATCCTTCGATATGGAAGCTGCCCGCCTGATGGGCATCAACGTGGACCGGACCATTTCCTCCACCTTTGCTATTGGCTCCGCACTTGCAGCTGCAGCCGGCGTTATTTTCGGTATGACTTACAATTCCGTTGATCCGTTGATGGGGATGCTTCCCGGTCTGAAGGCTTTCGTTGCCGCTGTTTTGGGCGGAATCGGCAGTATTCCAGGCGCTCTGGTAGGCGGTCTGCTTCTGGGGACGGTGGAAACCGGCGTATCCTCAGTAGGTTATTCCATGTGGCGTGACGGTGTTGCCTTCGCCGTGCTGATCCTCATCCTGATCTTCAAACCCTCCGGTCTGTTCGGCAAGAACATCCGGGAGAAAGTGTAGGTGCCGGCCATGCTGAAAGCCGCAAAACCCTTTGCCGCCATGCTGACAGGCTGTCTCATTGTCTTCTTTATCTTCCAGGTGCTGATTTCTGGCGGAACCTTGAACGATGTGGCTGAGACTACGCTGATCCTTATCTGTATCAATATTGTTCTTACTGTATCTTTGAACCTTATTAACGGCTTTACCGGCCAATTTTCACTTGGCCATGCAGGGTTTATGTCCCTTGGCGCGTATACGTCAGCTATTCTGACTTTGGACTTCAATTGGGCGTTCCCGCTGGCGATTGTGGCCGGCGGTACGGTAGCGGCCTTGTTCGGCTTCCTCATCGGCCTGCCTACTCTCCGCCTGAAGGGCGACTATTTGGCTATTGCTACTCTTGGTCTCGGCGAAATTATCCGGATTGCCTTGCTGAATACGGAATATGTCGGCGGAGCGTCAGGCTTAAGCGGCATTCCGGCCAAAACCACCTGGGGATGGGTATTCCTCTTTACCGTCATCACCGTTATCGTGATCCAAAACTTCGTACGCTCCACTCACGGCCGTGCCTGCATTGCCATTCGTGAGAATGAGATTGCAGCGGAATCCATGGGGATCAATACCACCATTTACAAGGTCATCGCCTTTGTTATCGGGTCCTTCTTCGCCGGTATCGGCGGTGCGCTCTATGCACACAAATTCTATGTCATCAACCCCACCAGCTTTAACTTCCTGAAATCCTTCGAAATTCTGGTTATGGTGGTATTGGGTGGTTTGGGCAGCACTACAGGAGCCATTGTAGGAGCTGTTGCACTCACCATGATCTTCACCCTGCTGCAGGATTATCCCGAATTGCGGATGATTATTTATTCCCTGGCCCTGGTTATTATGATGATTTTCCGTCCGGGCGGCATGATGGGCAATAAGGAGTTTAATTACAAATTCATAACCAAATGGTTTAAGAAGAAAGGAGCGGGTACCCATGACGGCGACGTCTCTAGCGCTTCTTAATGTTAAACAGGCCAGCCGTACCTTCGGTGGTCTGAAGGCTTTAACCGATGTGTCCCTATATTTGAATGAAGGTGAACTCATCGGACTGATCGGCCCTAATGGTGCAGGCAAAACCACCTTGTTTAACCTGCTGACTGGCGTATATGAGCCCTCCGAAGGACAGGTGCTGCTTTCCGGAGAGTCCATCGGAGGCATGAAGCCTTATAGAATCAATTGGAAAGGCGCTGCCCGCACCTTCCAAAACATCCGGCTGTTCGGCAATATGACGGTGGAGGAGAATGTTAAGATTGCCTTCCACCAGCACGCCAAGCACAGCGTCTGGACCACATTCCTGAGGCTGCCCGGTTTTTTCAAGGGTGAGAAGGAAATTACCAACGAGGCAATGAGCCTGCTGAAAATTTTTAAATTGGATCACATGAAGGATGAGCTGGCCAAGAATCTCAGTTACGGCAACCAACGCCGGCTGGAAATTGCCCGTGCCCTGGCCTCCCGGCCTAAGCTGCTGCTCCTGGATGAGCCGGCAGCAGGCATGAATCCTAATGAAACGGAAGAACTGATGCACCTGATCCGCTGGATCCGTGAGGAATTTAATCTGACGATTCTCCTGATTGAGCATGATATGAGTCTGGTTATGGGCGTGTGTGACCGCATTTATGTACTGGACCGGGGTATGCTGATTGCCAACGGCACGCCGGAGATGATCCGCTCGAATCCGAAGGTAATCGAGGCATACTTGGGACAGGAGGCTTAATTTCATGCTGAAGGTTGAAGACATCAATGTGTATTACGGAGCTATCCATGCGCTCCAGGGGATTAGTCTGGAGGTTCTGGAGGGGGAGATCGTAACCCTGATTGGAGCCAACGGTGCTGGCAAGTCCACCCTGCTGAAAACCCTGTCCGGCCTATTGAAGCCGAAAACCGGAGACATCAAATTCCTGGGCAAATCCATTGCCGGAAATTCTGCCACCTCTATTGTGATGCAGGGCCTTATTCATTGTCCCGAGGGGCGCCGGGTATTCGCCAATATGTCGGTTGAGGAAAACCTGGAGCTGGGGGCCTATCTGCGTAAGGATCATCAGGAGATTAAGAAGGATATGGAAGGTGTATACGAACGGTTCCCCCGCCTTCTGGAACGCAAAAAGCAGCAATCCGGTACTTTGTCCGGGGGGGAGCAGCAGATGCTGGCCATCGGCCGGGCGCTGATGTCCCGTCCCAAGCTGCTGCTGCTGGATGAGCCCTCCATGGGGCTTGCACCGCTTCTGGTGCAGGATATTTTCCGTACAGTTGAAGAGATCAATAAACAAGGCACTACCGTCCTTCTCGTGGAACAAAATGCCAATCAGGCGCTCAAGATTGCCCACCGTGCATATGTACTGGAAACCGGCAATATCGTGTTGTCAGGCAATGCTGCAGAGCTGGCGCAATCTGAGGAGATCAAGGCTGCATACTTGGGCGGCCATTAATCAAATATCCCCCCCCAAAAGGTGAAGTAACGCTCAGCAGCTTATTCCGATCCCTTTTGGGGGAGCCGCCTCCCCGAATGAAACGTGCCCCAGACACGTTCAGAATATACAATCCATCATTAATAGGAGAAGGAAGGGAATCAAACATGAAGAAAACATGGATCGCTGCGGCTACAGCACTTGTGCTGACAGTCGCCCCCCTGGCAGGCTGCGGGGAGAAAAAAGAGAACTCCGCAAGCGGCGGGGACGCAAGCACAGGGGGTACCATCAAGATTGGAGCTAACTTCGAGATGACCGGCGGGCAAGCTTCCTTCGGTAACTCTTCGATGAAGGGATTGAAGCTGGCGGTTAAGGAAGTTAACGCCGCAGGCGGCGTGCTGGGCAAGCAGCTTGAGCTGGTTCAAGCCGACAATGCCTCCAAGTCAGAGGAAGCTACACGCGCTGCACAAAAACTGATCTCCAACGACAAGGTTGTAGCTCTGATCGGGCCTGTAACCTCCACCAACACCCTGGGTGCGGTGCCTGTTGCACAAGAAAAGAAAGTGCCGTTGATCACCACCTCTGCTACTAACCCTAAGGTTACAGTGGACGAGCGCACCAACAAGGTAAATGAGTATGTGTTCCGTGTTTGCTTCATTGACCCCTTCCAAGGCAAGGTGGCAGCAGACTTCGCCTCCAAGGATTTGAAGGTGAAGAATGCAGCTATCTATCTGGACTCCTCCTCCGACTATTCCAAGGGTCTCCAAAAGTTCTTTAAGGAAACCTTCACCAAAAACGGCGGCACTATCGTAGCCGAAGAATCCTACCAACAAAAGGATACTGATTTCAAAGCCGTTCTGACCCGCATCAAGGAAAAAAATCCGGAATTCATCTATGTTCCCGGCTACTATGAAGAGGTTGGCAAGATTGTAAAGCAAGCGCGTGAACTGGGTATCAAGGCTCCCATCATGGGCGGCGACGGCTGGGATTCCCCGCAGCTGCTTGAAATTGCCGGCAAGGACGCTCTGAACAATACCTATCTGTCCAATCACTATGCGGCCGATGACAGCTCCGCCGAGATCAAGAAATTCGTTGAAGCCTTCAAGAAGGATAACAACAACGAAACTCCCGACTCACTGGCTGCTCTGGGCTATGATGCTGTGAACATGCTGGTTGATGCTATCAAGCGTGCCAACTCCGCTGATCCGCAGAAGATCACCGATGCTCTGGCCAAAACCAAGGATCTGAAGCTGGCTACCGGCTCCCTGACTCTGAATGAAACCCATGACCCGGTTAAGTCCGCAGTCGTGCTGGAGTACAAGGATGGGAAGCAAGTGTTTAAGGCAAAGGTAAATCCGTAAGCTGAAGCAATAGCTGTCATGGAAAAAACCGCTGCTCCTGTTATACACAGGGGCGGCGGTTTTTGGGTTTATTGGTGTTTATTTCCGGTAATGCGTTATCACAGTAAAGCTGCATCCCGGAGAGGGGGCAGCAAGGAAAAGCGCGGAAGCTGCGCCGCGGCTTCTCCAGATGTCCTGCTCAACCAGGGAATGGAACGGATTCCAGCTCCTCATACATAGGCATTCTGCCCGGATTGCTCCGGTACAGCACCAGCCTGTCCGCAGTCCATCCGTATGCAGGATCCCCTTGAGGAAAGGCTGAAGCCAGTGCTTCTGCCGCCACTGGTCCGATTCCCGCATATTGCCTGGCCAGGGTTAAATGGGGAGAGTAAGGACGTTCCTCCGGCATGTAGCCCAAGGTCTGCAGATGGTCAGAAACAGAGGTCTGCAGCTCCCGGAGAGCGTCCACCGCGCCATGTATCCCCGCCCACAGTACCCGGGGTGAACGCGGGGGCCCGAAGACCCCGGCTTCCTGCAGCCGGAGAGAAAAGGGGCGCTTGCTTGCGGCAGCCTCCCGCAAGCGGCTGGTAACGGGATCAATGGCGGAAGGGGCTGCGTTCCCCAGAAAAACCAATGTCAGATGCAGGTCCTGGGGATGCACCCATTTTTGAAAGGAAAGTTGCTTTCTTAGCTGCTCGATGTCCGTTTTTAAGATGGCTTTTAACGGCTCAGGCAGGGGCAGAGCAGCGAATAACCGGATATTGGTTTCCCGCGGCTGGGACATATGATCACCTCTTAAAGATAGAATGCCAATTTTCCGCAAAAAGCTTTCACGGAGCAAATGGATTATAATCATGATGTGAATATGCCCGCAACTTCAGAAAGGAGAATACCCATGATCGTGCGCAATTTTTTGGAGGCCCCGCTAAAAACCGCCAGCAGCCATACAGGCAAGGGTGAGGTCCGTTCCGTGAAGCTGTTCAGCGAAGAGGACCATGACAGCAAGCTGCGATTCTTCTATTACATGGAGCTGCCGCCGGAGACCTCTATCGGCTACCATACCCATAAGGATACCAATGAAGAGGTGTATGTTATCCTTGAGGGCAATGGTCTTATGACCGTCAACGGAGAGGAGCGTCAGGTAAAGCCTGGGGATGTGATTCTCAATAAACCCGGCTGGAGCCATGGCTTGGAGAACCGCTCCGGCTCTGTGGTCAAGCTGATGGTCTATGAGGCGGATCTGTAGCCGCGAAGCTATTGTTGTGCTTCCGGCCGCTCTTTATCCGAATTGTAGCCTAGCTCCCCGAAGGGCGTCAGCTCCCTCAGCCATTTTTCCTTCAGCTTTTTCAATTCACGCTTTTCGTCGAAGAGGCCGGTTTCCGGCCTTTTCAGCTTTTCCAGCACCTCAAAGTCAAAGGAAGCCTCGCCCATGGCCGTCCAATCCTTTTGAAGCTGACGGTTCATGTGGCTCCCCATATCCAGGGACAGCTTGAGCCCATTCAGTTTTTTGAGATTGGGGGTGCTCTCCACCAGTCTTTTGTCGTTTTTGAGGTTGCGGATACAATAGATCCCCGCCTCAATTTTGATTTCCTTCGCCTGCTCCTGCAATTCCTTCCGCCGATCCACAGCGTCATCTTCCTTCCTGCGCGCCAGGCGCCAATATTGGCTTCCATCCTTCTTCCGCTCCATATACCCGTAATCCACCAGGCTGCGGCGCAGCAAGGCATAATCCGCAAACACCGGCTCCAGCAGAGCATTAACCTGCTGCTCAGTGTAGATCTCTCCATAGGCAAACCGTTCTGCAATCACATCCAAGGCCTGCTTCAACGGCCCGCTGCGGGAGGGGTAGCGGGCAAGCGGCCCGTCTGTTCCAAGGGGGAACAAGGAGGCCAGTTCCCCGCGCTTCTTCCCCTTGGTGCTGCCCGTGGCAGACAGGGACGGGCCGGAACCGCCGCCTTCAGGGGCTGTTTTGGCTCCTTGTGCAGCCATCAGCTCCATCACGGCCAGGAAAAGCCTGGCCTGGCGTTCCTTTTCCCGCAGTGCGAAGCGGTGGTTGCGGATCGTGGAGGAGCTGCCGATGCCCATCTCCTTTTGGATCCGGTCATCGCTCATCCCTTGGGAGGCCAGCTCTAAGAGTCTTTTATGGGTGCTTGTTAAGCCGGTGGCGCTTTTGTCCATGGCCAGAAGAAACTCCAGCATACCACCATGCTGCTCTTCTATGTGCATCTCCATGTATCGTTCTGCCTCATAAAATTGATCCCCTGCGGGGTATACCAGACCGGCTTCTGTGGAGTAGCCGCAGCACAGGCAGATCCGCCTCCGCCCCTCCCGCCTAAAGCCCAGCTTCAGCTCCTCAATTGTTGCCTCGGACAAACCTTCATACATAAACAAAACCTCTTTTCGTCTAACATTACTTAAACAATTTATCATAATGTCTATAAAAAATCAAATCACCCCATCCTTTTGCTAGACCTAAAAAAAACACAAGTCCACTCACAGGGACTCCATTTTGAGATTCTCCGAATCAAGGTACGATAAAGACAGATTCAGTGACTTCATTTTAGGGAAGGAGGGAATGGGATGCCGCATATCACAATCAAAATGTACGAAGGGCGCACTCCCGAACAGAAGGAAGAGATCGTCAACGTATTTACCAAGGAATTATCCCGGATCATCCAACGGGAGGAGCAATTTATCACCATCGAATTCAATGAAATTCCGCTGGACGAACATGCTCCATCAAATTTGCGGAAAACCTAGGGCGTGTCTGAAAACTCCGAGGGGAGCAGATTTTAGCGAATTTTTGTTCATGGCAAGGCACTTTTGCGTGAGTTCACCGGGGGTACGTCAAGCGA
>JAQSYT010000033.1 GCA_029256065.1 Paenibacillaceae bacterium | reverse complement strand
CTGATGCTAAGCTCCAACCCTAACGGGTCTTTGCCGGGCTCCATTCTGACGGAAATTACCTCCCCGTATACAGGCTGGACCTACCGGAGCGGGGTTCATGACATTAAGATCTTTCAATTCTTTTCGGTATTCTCCTATATCTGGGCAGCCATCGGCATAGGTGTGGTGGTAGCCGGATCGGCTTGGATTACCTTTATTACCAAGCGCAATTACCGCCCCATTGAATCGCTGATCCACCGGGTGGAGGAATATGCGTCCAAGAAGAATGAAGCCTCGGGCAAAAAAGGCGAGGACGAGTTCCGCTTTATTGAACGGGCCATCGACAGGCTGATTGAGGAATCCGATACCTTCCGCAAAATGCATGAGGAAGACTCTCAATTCCGCCGGCGGCATTTTTTTCTGGAGCTGCTGGAGGGTTACCGGGTTATCGGACCGGAGGAATGGGAGCAGGAGCTGCAGCGCTTCGGCATGAAGGCCCCGGGAGAAGGGGAGTCTATGGCGATAGCTCTGTACGAAATCGACCGGTATGCTGAGGTGACGGGGAAATATACCTACCGTGACTTTTCGCTGCTGAAATTTGTGCTCATCAGTGTCATCCGGGAGGTAGCGGAGAAGGAAGCGCTCCCTATAGAGGTCTGGACGGAATGGACAGACCAGCACCGGGTGGCGGCGCTGTACCGGATTGAGGGCTCGCCGGAGGCCTGCGAGCTGCTGGTGGCAGGCCTGGCGGAGCAGGTCCGGGCCTGGGTGGAGCATAATCTGGAGTTTACGGTTACGGCCGGAATCGGAACGGCTGCAGGAGATTTGGAGGAAGCGCCCCCCAGCTACCGGACGGCATCCCAGGCGTTATCCTTCAAGCCCGCATTGGGGCTGAACCGCATTATCCGCCAGCGGGACCAGGCACCTGCCGACAAAGGCGGCGGTTTGCCTTATGACGGCAAGGAGCTGCGCAGCTTTGCCCATGCCTTCCGGGCCGGAGAGCCCGACTGGCGGCCGCTGTTCTCGGAGATTTTCCAGGAGCAGCGCAATAAAAGCTTCACCCGCGAGGAGCATATCCGCCTCCTGGAGGCCATTATCGGGCAGCTGAGGCGGGAGCTCTCCGAATTCCCCGGGGAGGTCCAGACGGACTGGCGGGAGGAAACGGAGCCGCAGCTTCTGGCCATCAAGGAGCAGTTCGATCTGGCGGAGGACACAGAGATCCGTTTCCTGGGGATTCTGGAGGCGTTCCATCTGCGGCTGCAAGCCTACCGGGAGAGCCGGAGCCATCTGGCCTTAATGAAGGAGGTCAAGGCATATATGGAAACGGAATATGCCAATCCGGACTTGTCGTTGACACATCTGTGCGACCGCTTCGGACTGAACGGCAAATATCTGAGCCGTCTCTTCAAGGAAGCCTTCGGCGAAAAGCTGGTGGACTTTATGGTGCATGTTCGGATTGAGGAGAGCAAAAAGCTGCTGACGGAAACCACGCTCTCCCTGCAGCAGATCGCCAATGCGGTAGGATACATCCACGATATTTCATACATCCGCGCGTTCAAAAAAATCGAAGGGATTACTCCCGGGGATTACCGCAAAAGCCATGCCGGCTGATCTTGGTATCTGGTTTGCAGGCAGGATCTACGCGCGGCGGGTTGTAATGCAAGGGCCGCGTTCTCCCATGAAGGGAGGGCAGCGGCCCTTTGTCTGTTTGCGTTGAGGTTCATCCGGTAAGTGGCGGGAAAATCTAATGGAAGTGAGAGCCCTTATTGGGCTCAAAATATGTCTTCGGGATTTCTAACGGAAGCAGGAGACGCTATTTGTGCCAAAAGCGGTTCCTAAGATAGGTTTGGGCGGAAATAACGGCTGTGGCTTCCGTTAGAATTCTCTTCCAGTGGTTGAAGCACAAATATTCTTGTTTTGGATGGTATTGGAAACCAACGTTCGTGAGCTGCTGAATCTCTTAAAACCCGCGCCATTTCAGGCTTTTTCTGTGTGCGGGCAGCTGTTTTTTTCTCTTTGGTTTATCGTGGCTTTCCGGCTAGCCCAGGTTTTTGGCCGATCGGTTAGCCTGAGAAACATGTAAATTGCCCGGCGCATTCCGGTTATTGTATTCTGCAATCGAGGAGCTTAACGAAGCGCTTGAGGATGCCCAGAGGATGAGGCGCCCCTGAAGTAAACGTTTACGTTAAGCACACGCATCTATCCATGCGAAGGGGGATTTACAAGAATGGCAAAGCATAATTGGAAGAAGGCAGCACAAGGCGGCGCGGTAATGGTGACCGCGGCAGGAATGCTTCTGGCAGGCTGCGGCAGCAGCGACAACGGCGCAACAAGCAGCACAAGCCCAACCACCGGGGCTTCTGCAGCTACAGCCGCATCCACAGCTCCAACTGCAGCAGTACGGGGCAAAATCACAGCAACCATATATGACCGCAACAATATTCCTCCACAGGAAGGCAACTGGGACAAAAACCGCTGGACCGAGTGGATTATCAAAAATGGTCCGGTGGATGTACAGTATGTTCCTGTACCCCGGTGGGAGTCCCTGCAAAAGCTGAACACCCTGTTTGCCAGCAACAGTGCGCCTGATCTTATTCTGGAGTACGATACCGGCTACCGGAATCTGTGGTACAGCCAGAAGCTGCTTGCCCCTATCGACGACATGGTGGAAAAATACAGCACCACCTACAAGGACCTGATGAAGCAGTTCCCGCAATTGAAGAAGCTGGGGACCAAGGATGACGGCAAGCTGTACGAAATTGGCAAGGTGTCGCCTTTGTCTGCCGGCCACATGATCTTTATCCGCCAGGATTGGCTGGATAAGCTGAAGCTGACCACCCCTAAAACAGCCGACGAGTTGTTTAATGTAGCCAAAGCCTTCACCGAGCAGGATCCGGACGGCAACGGTAAAAAGGATACCTTCGGCGTCAACTTAAGCGGCAACGCCTTCTCCATTGTCAGCCATATGTTTGGTTACGGCGAAGTGGCCTGGCGTGTAGACGGCAGCAATTTTGTCCATGAGTGGGAGCGCCAGTCCGCCTCTGTGGATTTCCAGAAGAAGCTGTTTGACGCAGGCATTGTGGATAAGGACTTCCTGGCCGACAAAAACGGCGAAAAAGCCAAGCAGGATTTCCTCAGCGGCAAGCTGGGCATTTATATGCACCAAGCCATTGCAGAGAAGGATTACGATACGCTGAAGCAGAACGCGCCGGATGTCAAGCTGGCTATCCTGCCCCTGCCTTCCACCCAGAACGGCCAGTTCAGCCCGGTAGTTTCCAGCCCTATTCAGATGGTGGGGATTGTCAACGCCAAGGCTAAGGACCAAAAAGCCATTATGCAATACATTGATTTCATGATCAAGCCTGATGTTTCCCTTACCGTCAGCAAGGGTCTGGAAGGCGTTCACTGGAAGCGCGATGCGGACGGCGTGCCGGAAACCATCGACGCGGAGAAGAACAAGATCGAAGCCTCCTATACCGGCGATTTGGCGATGATGAGCTCTTCCCTGCTGTGGGGCAACACAACCTTCAAACCCAAGAATGATTCCCAAACTGTGATTCAAAAGCTCACTGACGATGCCAAAGCGGCTTATGTCAGCAAGGACCGCCCGATTCCCACACTGAAGCCTGAGTACCTGCCTGTGCTGCCTGCCGATCTGACCATGATCTCCAAGAATGTGGACCAGCAGATCAAGGACAACTGGCTGAAGGCGATTGTCAGCGGCAAAACCTTCACGGCCCAACAAGCTCTGGACACCTCCAAGAAAACCTGGGAAGCCGCCGGCGGCACCAAGGTGGATGAATTCTACGCCAAGTGGTACACCGCTAACAAGGATACCGCCTTTATGCTGAAGGATCTGTATGAGTTCGGCGAACAGGCCGACAAGCTTCTGAAAAAATAAGCCAACCTGCCGGGAATATCCGCGGCTGGACCCAGGCCGGCAGGGGAGGGAAATCCTCCGCCTGCCGGCCGGTTCTTCCGGGGCTTCCCTAGGGCGTGTTTGCAAACACACCCTAGGCAGACAGAACGGCATCGCCCAAGTTTTTCGTAAACAGCGGGCAGCGGAAACGGAGTGAGGTTGTTGAATACGCACAAGGATAGAGCAATACTGTCGCTGGATACAGCGCTGGAGGAACAGTTCCGCAGACGGTCACGGCTGTTGCTGGAGAAGCTGCCGGAGCTTGAGGTACCGGATTGGGACCGGTCCCGGAGGCATGTGTTTTTGGCCATCGGCCGGTTGGGTTTAGGGACGGATACGGAGTGGGCACTGGAAAGTCTGGCGCAGGTGTGCAAGGATCCTGGGGGAGAATCCATGTTTGTCCGCCACGGGCTGGCGGATTGCCTGTACCGGTTCGGCGGACAGATGGGGGAACCCCTCACCGGAAGCATCAGGGCTTATCTCACCGCCAAGGATCATTACCGGATGGAGGGCGGCACGGAGAACCATAAGATTATGCATGCGGCGGCTGGCATACTGGCTGCACAGCGCTGGCCGGATTGGAGCCTTTCGGCGGAAATCAAGGAAAGATGCAATGCTTATCTGGAGCATTATTTCAACAGGGTAGTCCGCTACGGTCAGGGAGAGTTCGACTCCACCACCTATAGCGTGTTTTATCTCACTGCGTTGGCCAGTTTGTTTGATTTCGCAGAGGACCCAAGACTGGCCAAACAAGCAGGAATGATGATGGATTGGTATCTGGCCAATACGGCGGGGGATTGGCTGAACGGACGGTTCACCGGAGCCCATTCCCGGGATTACCATCCCACCAATGAGCATGGAGCTGCGGAAGGCGGAATCGCCTCCTCCTGGCTGTACTTCGGCGGACGGACACCTGATCTCACCCTGGGCGAGCCTCACTACAGCTCAATCCTGGCTTTGTCCGGCTACCGGGTGCCTGATGCGCTGGCAGCGGCAGCCCGGGAGAGGGAACTTGCCTTTCTTCACCGGGAAACCCATGATACGGCGGCTCCGGACGAAACGGCCCACGATGGTCATTCCACTCTTCAGTCAGAGAAAGGATGCTCCAAGGGTTACGGCTATATCAGCCGCCGGGGCGTGCGCAAGACCAGTTGGGTTACCCCGGGTTATACATTGGGGAGCATGTGGGACGGTAAACAGGGAGACATTGTCTGGTCGGGTCAAATGAGGCGCTGGTCGCTGATGTGGGATGCGGAGGCACACCGGAGTGCGTTCTTTTTCACCCACCCTTTCCCGGATTTCGGCCATGAGACGGAGGATTATGTAGGCAAATGGCTAGGTTCATCCCCTTACGAGCAGGTGCTTCAGCATAGGGGGGCGCTTGTGGCGCTATATTGCATTCCTCACGGTGAGACCTATAAGTACGGGCCGCGGCAGCCCTTCCCCTCGGACCGGGACCCTTACATCGACGGTTTTCTGGACCCTACGGCCCTGATCTATTCGGAGGAAAGGGACGGATGGCTGTTTGCCCATGGCGGAACGGTTATGTTTGCCTTCAAAACCTTGAAGCCCTGGATATGGACGGAGGAGGCCGGAGAGAAAAGACTGCGCTGCCAAGGTCTCCGGAATGCAGTATTCGTTATGACTGCCGAACCGGACAGGACGCTGGCAGGAAATCTTCGGGAAGCCCCCGGATCTGCCCAGGCGCACCTGGAGCTGGCGGATTTCCGCAAGCGGATTCTGGAGGAGACCGATATCCAGGCGGATCTGGCGGCTGACCGGCCTGAGGTGGCCCTCACCGTGCCGGGAGGGGATAAGCTTTACATCCAATACGATGGCGCCAGACAGGTCAATGGGGAGGATGTGGATTACGAAGGCTGGCCCTTGCTGGATAACCGGCATCTCTATTCAGGAGTGGGCAGCGGGATAATGGAGTGCAAGGCTGGCTCCGGCGGGATACGGTGGGACTATAATACCTGGGAGATTTCCGTTCCGGGAGCAGTCCTGAAAGGAGCGGAATCATGAAATCAAGCACGAATGAAACCATACAATCCGGCATCCCGGGGACAGTCGGCCCGGCTGCGGGGGCAGCCCTTAAACGGACTGCCAAAGGAAGGCTGCGGCGGAATATGCCGCTGCTCCTGATGTTTTTGCCTGTGGCAGTCTTTTTCATCACCTTCAAATACGTGCCTATGCTGGGCAATATTATTGCCTTCAAGCAATACAATCTGATGCAGGGAGTGCTGGGCAGTCCTTGGGCCGGTTGGGACAACTTCCGCATGATTTTCAGCAATCCCCAGACCCTCCTGATCATCCGGAATACCTTTATGATTAGTCTCCTGTCCATTGTCATCGGCTTCCCGTTTCCGATTCTCATTGCTGTAATGCTCAATGAGGTCAGGAAAACCTGGTTGAAGAAAACCGTGCAAACCCTTTTGTACATGCCCCATTTTTTCTCCTGGGTTATTATCGGCGGCATTGTGGTGACCCTGTTCGGTACCCAAGCCGGGGCCATCAACGCCCTGATCGTGAAGTTTGGCGGTGAGCCCATCAGCTTTCTGTACCAAACCGGATCATGGATGGCCATTTTCTTCGGCTCCGGCATTTGGAAGGAAGCCGGCTTCAGCGCCATTATTTATCTGGCAGCGGTAGGGGGCATTGATCCCCACCTGTATGAATCCGCCGCTCTGGACGGGGCCGGCAAGCTGAAGCAGATCTGGCATGTGACCCTGCCCGGCATACTGCCTGTCATTACCCTGATGTCCATTCTGTCCATGGGACGGATCATGGAGGTTGGCTTCGATCAGGTGTACAACCTGCAAAACGCTGTTGTTTCCGATGTGTCCAATGTAATCAGCACCTATATTTTCACCATCGGCATTCAGAGCGGTCTGTACAGCATTACCACTGCCATGGGGCTGTTTGAGTCATTGATCGGCTTCACCCTGGTGATGGCCGCCAACCAGTTGGCCCGCAAATTCAATCAATCCCTGTGGTGAAAGGAGCTTACCCGCCATGAGAATGTCCAAAGGCGAACGTATTTTTTACATTGTGAATAACTGTCTGCTGATTCTGGCTGCTTTAAGCTGCCTGCTTCCATTAATGAATATCATCTCTCTCTCCTTCAGCAGCTACGGGGCTATCGCCAGCGGCAATGTCGGCATTTTCCCTGTGGAATTTACACTGGAATCGTATGAGACCCTGATTAAGGGCACTCCGATTCTGCGCAGCTTCCAGAACAGTGTGGTCATTACGGCAGGCGGCGTCCTGTTCAGCATGGTATTTACGATTCTGGCTGCTTATCCGCTGGCCCGGAAATTTTTCTACGCCAGACGGTTCCTGACTCTGGCCATCGTATTCACTATGCTCATGGGTGTTCCGCTGATTCCCGGTTTCCTGGTAAACCGCGCTCTTGGCATTCTGGATACCTATTGGGCCTTGTGGCTGCCCGGTCTGGTCAGTGCCTACAACATGATGGTGCTGAAATCCTTCTTTGAAAATATCCCCGATGAGCTGTATGAAGCCGCCGAGATGGACGGCTGCAGCGAGATGCGTCTTCTGATCCGGATTGTGCTGCCTCTGTCCCTGCCGGTTATGGCCACCTTGACGCTGTTCTATGGGGTAGGCTACTGGAATGCCTTCCAAAGCCTGCTCATCAATATCAATACCACAGCCAAGTACAATCTGTCGGTGCTGGTGCAGAGCATGGTGGCGAACCAGTCCTTGCTGCAGAGCCTGAACAATATCAGCCCGGAGGAGGCGCAGCAGCTGATTACGCCGGAATCCATCCGGTCCGCAGGGGTTGTGGTGATGCTGGTGCCGCTTCTGGTGGTGTATCCGTTCCTGCAGAAATATTTTGTCAAAGGCGTTATGATCGGCGCAGTAAAAGGATAAGGCTTGATGGTAAAGAAAGGCCCGCAGCGGATTTCCGGATGCGGGTCTTTTTGCTGTGGGAACACAGAGGCTATTATTAGCGGATGGAGCTGCCTCTGTTTATAGGATCATAGCTTTGCCCCTTCAAGGGTATACTGGAAGCACCACCCTAATTAATTGACCAATATGTGAATAATCGGTACAGTGTGATGAAGATCACGGAATATTGACCCATGTTTAATAGAAAATAACAAAGGATGTCAGCTATATTTTAACGAATTAAAGCATTGAAACGTTGAATGGATGGAGAGTGCGGTCAGCATGAATTTGTTTCGGAGGAAAAGCGTTGCGACTTTGCTCGGCGCGGATGACGGGGGTCATGGCGGCGGTGTGAGGTTAAGCAAGTCTCTGGGAGCCTTTGATCTGGCGATGCTGGGTGTGGGCTGTATTATCGGCACAGGGATTTTTGTCATCACCGGTGTGGCTGCGGCAGAGCATGCCGGGCCTGCTTTGGTCTTATCTTTTATTATTGCCGGAATTGCCTGTGTGTTTGCAGCACTTTGCTATTCGGAGTTTGCCTCCACCGTTCCTGCTGCGGGAAGCGCGTACACGTACAGCTACGCTGCATTCGGTGAGCTTCTGGCCTGGATTCTCGGCTGGGACCTGATCCTGGAGTATGGGGTCGCGGCTTCAGCTGTCGCCAGTGGTTGGTCAGGATATTTCCAGAGTCTCTTAAACGGCTTTGGGCTGCATGTCCCCCATGCGCTTTCAAGCGCTTTCGATCCTGCCAATGGCACCTACTTCGATCTTCCGGCGGCCTTGATTATCCTTCTGATCGGCTTCCTGCTTACCCGGGGTGTGAAGGAAACCGCCCGGTTCAACACCATCATGGTTTTCATTAAGATTGCTGTTGTGCTGCTTTTCATTGTGATCGGCGTTTGGTACGTTAAGCCGTCCAACTGGACGCCCTTTATGCCCTTCGGCTTCCAGGGTGTCGCCTCCGGAGCCAGCGCAATTTTCTTCGCCTACATCGGCTTTGACAGTGTGTCCACTGCGGCTGAGGAAGTCCGCAATCCCCAGCGGGACATGCCCATCGGCATTATTTCGTCCCTGGCCATCTGCACGCTGCTTTATGTGGTCGTTTCCCTGATTCTGACGGGAATTGTGCCTTACACGAATCTTAACGTCAAGAATCCTGTAGCCTTCGCGCTGGAATACATCGGTCAGGATTGGGCGGCCGGTCTTTTGTCCCTCGGTGCCATTGCAGGTATTACTACTGTACTTCTGGTGCTGCTGTTCGGCCAATCCCGCTTGTTCTATGCCATGTCCCGGGACGGCTTATTGCCGGGGATTCTGTCCCGCATGAACCCCAAAACCAAAACACCTGCGGTGAACACCTGGATGATTTGCGCAGCCGTTACATTGGTTGCCGGTTTCATCCCATTGGGCCGTCTAGCCAGCCTGACCAGCATCGGCACCTTGTTCGCCTTCTCTGTGGTCTCTCTGGGCGTATGGGTAATGCGGCATACCCAGCCGGATATCCGGCGCGGCTTCCGGGTTCCCTGCGTGCCCTTGATCTCCAGCCTGAGCGTACTCTCCTGCGGTTACCTGATGCTGCAGCTGGAGCTGTTCACCTGGATGGCCTTCGGAATTTGGCTGGTTATCGGTCTGTGCATCTACTTCCTTTACGGCTACCGCCACAGCGTGCTCAACCGGTCCGGGAAATAACAACGGCTGAGAGATATTTCATAATATTGCCATATTGGTTGTCTTTAGGCAGGTTGTATTTGCTCTGGAATCGATGCTATACTACAAACAATTAATGGTAAGTAAGTTAATCGGTTTAATTTACTTTAAATCGCTCATATGCCAACCGTTCTTACGGAGGTCCCTGGATAAGCTTCATATCCTGCGGGCTTCTTTTTTTATATAGAAAATCATAGCGGAAGACCCGGGATCCGGACCCGGTGTTCCATGAAAAGGAGACATGTTATGAAAAGTAAAAAGTACATAATATTATCATTCATTCCAGCTATTTTATTATCTCTGGGAGTGGCAGGCTGCGGCGAAGATTCCCCAAGCACTGCAGCGGGGGGAAGCCACCCCTCCTCTGCTCCGGGCGCATCCGCTGCTTCTTCAACAGCTGCCAAAACGGAAAACGGCGGGCCTAAATTCGTCAACGGCAAGCTCACCAGCGATTTCAAGCTGAAGGTTCCGTCCAATTGGGTCTATGATTTTACCATGGCGGACAAAAAGGGCTTTTTTAAGGAGGTTGGGATCGTTCCCGAGGATACGGGCGCCATCCGCAGCGGCACGCTGCTCCAGACGGTTATTCAGGGCCAGAATCATCTGATGGGCTCGGGCCATGTCATCAATATCGCAGCCGCCCGCAAAGCCGGGGCCAAAATCAAGATCGTGCAGACCGCCATGGTGGACAATCCGGATGAGGACAAGGGCCATATGTACCTGTTTGTCCAGGATAACGGCAAGATCAACACTCCCAAGGATTTGACCGGCAAGAAAATTGCTGTTTCCGGGTTGGGAAGCTGCGGCGAACTCCTGGTCAGCGAATATCTCCGCCAAAACGGCATTGCCCGGGATAAGGTGGAGTTTGTGGTGATGGAGGACCAGCAGCAGGAGCAGGCGCTCCGCAAGGGCGGACAGATCGACGCCGCTTTCCTGCATGCCGCTTACGCTATGGAGGCCAGAAGCCGTCCGGGTCTGAAAACGCTGGTGTCCAGCTACCAGATTGGGGAGGCGGCGGGCAACGGCGAAGCGGGAGGGCTTGCCATCCGCGCCTTCAGTGAGGATTTTATCGCCAAGTACCCGGATGTGATCAAAGCCTATATTGTGGCCAACTACCGGGCCCAGCAGTGGTCTAATGAGCATTTTGAGGAATCCAAGAAAATCTATGCCGAGCAGCAGGGTGTGGCCAAATCAGGCGGCAATTGGCATCCCAAGGACAAGTGGGTGGACGAGAAGAAGATCCAGTTTTGGATTGATCTGATGGTGAAGAACGGCTTCGCCAAGGAGGGGGAGATCAATGTCAAGGATCTGTACACCAATGATCTGAATCCCTTCTATACAGGAGAAATCAAGGAATAACTGCTGCCAGGGGCTGCCCTCAAGCGGGTTTGCAAACATGGCCTAGGCAAAAAAGGAGATGGGAATGTGGCTTACGAAGGAGCAGCTTTACCAATCGACACAGGGGGATCGGCAGCATCCGCAATCCAACCCGGCGGGGCGGCAGAAGCGGCGACGGTCAATACGCCTTCCGGTAGAGCAAGTGTTGCAGCGGGGGCCGGCACCTTTAAACCTGCTGCAGCATGGAGAAGGTGGTTCAGCCTGAAAAAGCTGTACAGACGGTCCATCGCCGTTCTGCTGTTTTTCGCATTATGGGAAATCGCCCCGCGCCTGGGGCTGGTGGATCAGGTGTTTTGCCCGCCCTTCTCTGCAGTGGCAGCGGAGCTGGGAAGGATGGTGGGAAGCGGCTTTCTCTTTAAGCATCTACTGGCCAGCCTGCAGCGGTCCCTGATCGGATTTGGTCTGGGTTTGGCCATTGCCATTCCCTTGGGACTATTGATCGGCTGGTTCAAAACCTTCGAGAGCTATGTGGACCCCCTGCTCCAAACCTTCCGGCAGACCTCCACCATTGCGCTGTTTCCGGTATTTATCGTATTTTTTGGCATCAGTGAGGTATCGAAGATTGCTATTGTCTATTGGGGTGTCCAATGGGCCATTCTGCTGAACACCATTAACGGGGTCAAGAATGTGGACCCGCTCCTGATTAAGGCAGCCCGCTCCATGGGAATATCGCAGCTGTCCATGTTCCGCAAGGTGGTGCTGCCTGCAGCGGTGCCGCAGATTCTGACGGGGGTGCGGCTTTCGGCCACCACCTCCATCCTGATCCTTACGGCAGCGGAGATGATGGGGGCGAGCAAGGGACTGGGCTTTCTCCTGTATGATTCGCAGGTGAAGTATCTCTATCCCCGGATGTATGCATCCATTGTCACCATGTCCATCCTGGGCCTGGCGGTCAACTATACACTGGTTGCGGTTGAAAAACGTCTGACCCGCTGGAAGGATGAGCTTCCGGCAGGAAAATGAGCATTGTCAAAAAGGGAGGCATGGTAGGACATGAGCAGCAATCAGTCGGTTACAGTGGACCCGCTTAAGCTTGCGTCCCTGGCCCGTTCCTTGTTCCGGCAAGCCGGATTAAACGAAGAGCATGCCGGGCTTGTAGCCCAAAACCTGTGTCAGGCGGAGCTGCGGGGTATATACTCCCATGGGGTTTCCAAGGTGAAGCCGTATATCCACTCTATCGAAAACAGTACATACAACCCGTATCCGGTTATCTCTGTACTCCGGGAAAGCGGATCAACGGCATTGCTCGACGGGGATTTCGCGCCGGGAGCCGTATCCGGCACAGCTGCTATGGAGCTGTGTCTTAACAAGGCTGCGGAGAGCGGCTTTGCCTGCGCTGCTGTCACCAAAGGCAGGCATTTCGGCATGGCGGCCTTCTATGCCATGATGGCGCTGGAGCGGGGCATGATCGGCATCGCCCTTTGCAACAGCGGCAAAATTATGGCTCCCTACGGGGGAACAAGCCGGGTGCTGGGCACCAACCCCATCTGCATAGCCGTCCCCTCCGGCAAGGAATTTCCCTTTGTATTCGATGCGGCTACCAGCGAAGCCGCCTTCAATAAGATTATTGTGGCCGGGCTGGAGGGCCGCAGCATTCCGACCGGCTGGGCGCTGGACAAGGAGGGCCAGCATACCTCTGATGCCAAGGCGGCGCTGGAGGGGATGGTGATTCCCTTCGGCGGCTATAAGGGTTCGGGTCTGGGTATTATGGTGCATGTGCTCAGCGGCATTTTGGGTCATGCGGCAGTCGGGGGCTTGTACGATTCCGCCAGGGATGGCAACGGGGATGCAGGCGGAGTGGGATATTTCTTCTGCGCCCTGGATGTGGGCCGGTTCCAGCCCCTGGGGGATTTTACCCGGCAGGTGGATGATTTTATTGATGAAATTAAAGGGGCCAGAAGGCAAACGCCGGTGCAGGAAATCTATGTTCCCGGGGAGCTGGAGCATATCCGCCGGGCGAGACATCTTGCCCATGGGGTGGAGCTGGGCTTAGCCGTTTACGGGGAGCTGGAGGAAACGGCCCTCCGTCTGGGGGTGGCTTTTGATATCACCAAGAATACCCGAGAGGAGACAGAGGCACATGCAGGTCGGACTGCCCTATAGAATAAGCCTGGACGCCATCAACCCGTATATTCCGGGTAAACGGCTGGAGGAGGCCGTGAAGGAGCTGGGTATTGAACGGGTTGTGAAGCTGGCCTCCAACGAAAATCCGCTGGGCTGCTCACCCCGAGTTTATGAAGCGGTGAAGAAGGTGCTGGAAGCCCCCTCCCGCTATCCCGACGGTAACAGTACGGAGCTGAGGGCGGAGCTTTCCCGGCAGACAGGGCTGACACCCCAGCAATTCGTCATCGGAGCAGGCTCCTTCGAGCTCATTTCCTTTGTGGCGGAAACCTTCATCGGGCCTGGGGATGAGGCTATTATGCCGGTGCCATCCTTCTCCTGGTACGGCACGGTAACCCGGCTGCGGGAGGGGAAGGTTGTACCCGTTGGGCTTACGGCGGAGCACGGGGTGAATCTGAAGGCTATCCTGGCGGCTATTACGGAGAGGACCAGAGTGATTTGGCTTTGCAATCCCAATAATCCTACCGGCACGCTGCTTCCGGGTGAGGAGCTGGCCCAGTTTCTGGAGGCAGTCCCCCGGCATATCGTAGTGGCTCTGGATGAAGCGTATTGCGATTTTATCGGGGAGCCTGGTTACCCGGATTCCTTGGAGTGGCTGTACCGTTTCGAGCATGTAGTTGTACTCCGCACCTTCTCCAAAATCCACGGGCTGGCCTCCATGCGCATCGGTTATGCTGCCGCAAGCGAACGGACCATCAGTTATTTTAACCGGGTCAGACAGATCTTTAATGTGAATGCCTTGGCTCAAGCCGCTGCCGTGGCAAGTCTCCGTGACAAGGATTTCCGGCGCAGGGTATTCGATAACAACCGGCAGGGCAAGGAGTATCTGTACGGGGAGTTTCAGCGGTTGGGCTTTTCCTATATCAAAAGCGAAGCCAGCTTCGTTATGGTCCACGTGCGGGAGGACAGCGATCCGCTCTTCCAGCAGCTGCTCCGGGAGGGGGTTATTATCCGCCCGGGAACCGGCTTCGGCATGAAGGAGTGGCTCCGGGTTAGTGTGGGGACAGAGGAGGAGAACCGCATTTTTATCGAGGCTCTGGAGAGAGCGGCGGCGGGTGGGCTGCGGCTGCTGCGGCAAGCAGGCAGTCTCAGCGGATAAAAAAGGATGGAATGGGAGATGAATCGATGATTACTTCTAAGGCGCCTGAAGCCTATTGGAATGAGTCCGGTATTCTGGAAAAAGGAGGAGAGCTGATTGCCCCCTTCTCCAAACGCCCTTGGGTGCTGGCCGGCAGCAAGGGGCTGGCTGCGGTGCAGACGGAGCTTTTTACGGGTCTTGCCCGCAGTGGAGTAGCCTATGAAATCCGCATCTATGAAGGATATTGCACTGCGGAGGATATTGCACTTCTGGCAGGTGAAGCGTTGGCGGCAGGGGCGGATTCTGTTATCGGGATCGGCGGCGGCCGGATTCTGGACACAGTAAAAGCGGTGGGCCAGAAGTTGGCGCTTCCGGTGGTGACGGTTCCTACTGTTCCGGCCACCTGCGCCGCCTGGTCGGCGCTGTCGGTGCTGTATGACAGAGAGGGCAGGCATACAGGGGGACTGATTCTGGAGAGATCCCCGAAGCTGATTTTGGCGGACACCCGGATTCTGGCCCAAGCCCCGCCCCGTTATCTGGCTGCGGGTATTGCCGATACGCTGGTTAAATGGTATGAAACTGCACCAGGTGTGGGCACGGGTCCCGACTATGTCGAAGCCCGTCTGGGTGTGCTTACCGCCAAGCTGGCTCGGGACATTCTGGAGGAGCTGTCGTTGGACGCTTACCGGACAGCGGGAAGCGGCGTGGCCACTGATGCTTTTCTGGAGGTAAGCCATGCGGTGCTGTTCCTGGCCGGGCAGGTGGGAAGTCTCTCCGGCGGCAAGGCGCGGGCGGCTGTCGCCCATTCCATCCACAACAGCCTGACCCAGCACCATGAAACCCATGGCCGGCTCCATGGGGAAAAGGTGGCCTTCGGACTGGTGGCGCAGCTGTTCCTGGAGGGGTACAGCCAAAGCCGGATCGATGCGCTGGCACATTTGTTGCTGGATTTGGGCCAGCCGGTCACTCTGGCGGAATTAGGCTTCCGCGGAAAAGGGGAGACAACGGCAAGAGAAATTGCAGCCGGTGTGAAAATCCGGCCTGAGGCGTTGGAGGGACTGCATTTTCAGGTGAATGCCGCATTATTGGAGCAGGCCATTCTGGATACGGATGCTACCGGCCGCAGGCTGCTGGAAGCCCGCAGGGGCGCTCCGCTGGCAGGCAAAGCCGCCATATGAATCCCAAGATGTATGATTTCGATACGGTGATCAGCCGGGAGGGCACCCAGTCCGCCAAATGGAACTATGCCAGGGAAAAAACCGGCGTGGCCGGGGTGCTGCCCATGTGGGTGGCGGACATGGATTTTGAGACGGTGCCTGAGGTTGCCGACGCCATCCGGGAACGGGCTTTGCACCGGATCTACGGGTACACCCAGCGTTCGGACGGATACTACGACGCCATCCGGGATTGGTACCGGGTCCGCTGCGGCTGGTCCGTGGACAAAAGCTGGATCACCCACAGCGCCGGGGTGGTGAATGCCTTGTATACGGCTGTGCGGGCCTTGACAGAGCCGGGGGACGGGGTATTGCTCCAGCCCCCGGTGTACCATCCTTTTTATTCGGCCATCAGCCGTAACGGCTGCCGGACGATTCTGAATCCGCTGAAGGTGGAGGACGGCAGATATGTTCTTGATCTGGAGGATTTGGAGCGGAAGCTGGCCGGGGGCAATGTGAAGCTGTTCCTGCTGTGCAACCCCCATAATCCGGTGGGGCGTGTGTTTACGGAAGCGGAGCTGCGGGTTATGGGGGAGCTGTGCTTGGCTTATAAAGTGAAGGTGGTTTCGGATGAGATTCACGGGGATCTGGTGTTTGCGCCCCACCGGCATATTCCCTTTGCTTCCCTATCGCCGGAGTTCAGTGCCAATGCCATTGTGTGCACGGCGCCCAGCAAAACCTTCAATCTGGCGGGGCTGTCCACCTCCAATATTATCATTCCCGATGAAGCTGTAAGGGAGCGCTTCAACAAGACGGCGGAGGATTCGGCGCAGAAGAGCTTTAATTTGTTCGGAGCAGTTGCTTGTGAGGCGGCGTACCGGTATGGTGGGGAATGGCTGGACCAACTATTGATTTATTTGGATGAAAATAAGGAGTATGCGCTGAGGTTTTTCCGGGAGCGGCTTCCCGGATTGCCGGTGACGGAGCCGGAGGGCATGTATTTTCTGTGGGTGGATTGCCGCAGACTGGGGCTTGATAACGGGGAGCTGGAGCAGTTTCTGCTGCAGGAGGCGGGCGTCTGGTTTAACCAGGGGCATATGTTCGGCCCGGGCGGGGACGGCTTCGTGCGGATCAATATCGGCTGCCCGCGGGCGCTGGTGGAGGAGGGGCTGTCCCGGCTGGAGCGGGCGGTTTCCCGCCTGGCCGCAGGCGCGGCGGGCAGGTAGCTGGCCGGGAATGTGGTCTGGTCCACCCGCAGGGACAGCTGGCCCGGCTGGCCGTGCCGGGATGGTCTGTCTGTGCAGCCGTTGAAAGGTGCTATAGCTTCAACACAAAAAGAGGGGCCGCAATAGGATGCGCCTCTCTTTGTTTTGATGGTTGTGTACAGTTACGGGTTATGGTGCCGGGCAGGGTGGGGTTGTGGCACAAGTTGGAGTTTGTTGGTTAGCCGCGCTGCGGCAGATTTCGTTTCTATTGCTGCTGCATAATGCAAAAATGCATTTCGTTTTGACCTGCTGCCCATTTTCCGGCGCTGTTCCTGCAAATCTGCAGTTATTTTCGTCTGCAACCGGCTGGTTTGCCTGTTTTCAACTAAATAACTGCACTTTTGCAGGATGGCAAGCCTCATGATTCTGCATAGGGGATTTTAACTTCACTATTGCATTTTGGTCTTCTTTCCAACAAACTTTTCTGCCAACTTTTCACCAAACCAACCCCGAACCCCGAACCCCGAACCCCGAACCCCGAACCCCGAACCCCGAACCCCGAACCCCGAACCAAACTTAATTCTAACTCCTCTTTACCCCAGCCGCACTTCCTCCACTTGTGCGGTGTACCCTTCGGGTGCAACCACCTGAAGGTCTACCTCTGCAGGTGCCTCCACCCGGATGCGGAGGGTGTGCGTCTTCCTGTCCGCCTGCCAGGACACATCCACCCGTCCGCCGGAGGGAAGGGGCACTGCGCCGCGGGCCCAATCCAATGAGCCAACCTGCGGTTCAACCGTAATCCGGCTCCAGCCGTCATTTTCCCCGCGCACACCCAGTATATGCCTGCCCAAGAAATACCCGGGCCCGGCAGACCAGGCGTGACAGTGGCTGCGGGTCAGCTCCAGCGGATGGGCCCGTTCCTGCAGCGGCTTGGGATAGGTTTCCCAGCAGGTGGTGGCTTCCTCGTCCACCATCTCGCTGTACCGGCTGCGCAGATCGGCGAAAAGCAGATCAAACCGGTTCAAAGCCGCCAACGCTTCGTGGTAGAAGAAGGACATAAAGGGACTGCCGATCTGGACAAACTCTGACGGCGGAGACTGGATCATGTCTTCTACCCGCTTCCGCTTCTCCGTGTCGGGAACTCCTGCCAGGAAAGCCGCCACCTGGGACTGCATGCTGAACACGGTAGAGAAGGTGCCGTCAGCATGGATGCAATCCACATATGCCTGCTTCTCCTCCGACCAGAGCCGCCGGTTGATAGCTGCCTTCAGCTGGGCCGCCTGGCCGCGCAGCTCCTCACCTGCTGCCCGGTCGATATAATCCGCCAGGGCAGCGCCGGTGTCCAGTGCCTTCGCCAGGAACATATTCTGGTGGGTTACCGTCCCGTCCCGGGGCTGGTCAATGGGCGCCCAGTCCAGGAAGTTCCAGCCCTTCATATTCAGCAATCCGTGTTCATCCAGCCGCTGCCGGTAGGCGTCCAGGGTATATCGGACATGCGGGTAGATTTCCGCCACGAAATCCGTATCTCCCGTAAATTGCACATATTCCGCACAGGCTGTGACCCAGAAGAAGGTCCAGTTGGGGATCACGCTGTTCCAGCCGCTGGGCACCTGATCCACATACAGATCCGACTGGAACCGGGAACCGGGCACCAGCCTCAGACAACGCTTGACCATTTCGCTTCCGCCGAAGAGGTAGTAGTTCACCTGGGCTTCGTTGCGGGCGTCGCCGACCCAGAAAACCTGCTCATAGGCCGGGCAATCCACGAAGGTATCCTCCATACACAGCCGGGTGGTGTGGCGGCTGATTTCCCAAATGTCGTTCAGCATGGGATCAGAGGAGTGAAAACGCCCCACCTGGGCGATGGGATAGTTGCTCTGGAGCAGCTTCACCTCCTGCAACCGGACGGGTGCAGATGCGTTCCGTACTGCCACTGCCAAATAGCGGAAGCCGCGGCGGATGGGGGAGGAATACCGCTGTCTGCCCTCCCGGCACACATAGCGCATGGTGTTATCCAATTGGTAGGTATGATGGCGCCAGCCCTCCCGCATATATTCAAAGCCGTAAAAATCGAGAATGGCGCCTTCACCGGCCTCCACCTCAAACTCTACATAGCCGGAGTATTCCCGGCCGAAGTCAATCACCAGCTCCGTATCCTCGCCGGGATAAAGCGGAATTTCAGCGGAAGCCGTATTGGCAATAACCGCATTCTGCAGGGCAAGAGGAACCGGGAGGCGGGTCCTTTCCGGTGTCCAGACAAACAGTCCGAACAGATCCTCCGGGCTCACATGCTCCAGCTTGAAAGGCTTGATCCACGGACGGAATGCCTCCAAATCCCCCAAACCGGCAATGTCCCGGGCACGGAGGTACTCAGCAGGCGCCGGATCCCAGCTTTGGCCCCCCACCGCCTCCTCGAAGCTGCTGAAGGGACCGATGCCGATAAACGGTGTGGCGTAAGCCTCCTCTGCCGGAGAGGGTACCCCGCCAGCTGCCTCCAAGGGTGAAAGCAGTTGAAACGGCTCACTGCAATCAATCCCGAAATGAAAGCCGTGCCCGTGGATGGTTCCCTTGAGATCCATCATCAGTAGGGTATCCCCGGCCGGCAGCTCCACATCCAGATAGCGCTCGCTCATCGTCTGGCGGTAAGCCGCCTCCTCCAGCCAATGGCCGTTCAGGCTGATGGGACCGGAGGTGCGGCCGCCATCGGGTATGCCGATAGTGGCTTTTGCAGGACTCTCCATGCGGATCACCGTGGCCAGATATCCGGTGAATTGGACATTGTTGGCGTGATAATGGCTATTGGGTACAAAATGGTTCCGCAGGTCAAGCACGGTTCCCCATGAACGCGGCCGCACCCGGTTTAGCTCTTCCACCCGAGCGGGATAAACGGGTTCTTCCGTAAGCATGGGAATATCTCTTGGGACTAGCCCGGTCCACGGCTCCATACCGGCAGTCCCCAGCTCATCCGCCGGCTCCCAATGGCTGTCATCGTAACCGGCGCCGGTCCAAGCATCATCCTGTAGCCGGGCGTCAAAGGACTCCACAAACGGCAATTGGCAGGACATCCGGGAGGTTAAAGGGTGCATGCCCTCATAAACGGCGGTTTTCCAGTCTTGTCCGGTGGACAGAATGACTTGGGGATTGTCTCCAGCGGCTTCCAGTTGGACCAGCAGACCGCCTCTGCCCCTAAGGTATTGGAAGGTAGGGATGCCATAGTGATTGACCAGCACGGCAATAGCGTTGCCGGCGCCTGGAATGAGCACGGAGGTAAGATCATATTCGTCGTAAGACAGCTCGGATTGCCAGGAGCGGACAGGGCCTCTCCCCAGCCGCACGCCGTTCACATACAGAATGTAGCGGGAATCGGCGGTCAGCTTCAGGCTTGCACCGGTGTTTGTCTGGTCATAAAAGAAGCTTTTGCGGAAGCACCGCCACTCGTTGCGGGGGCTTGCCGCACCACCGCCCCAGATCCAGCGGGCTTGCCAGGCGTTAAGGTTTTGCTGCATAGATAGAGCCACCCTCCATCGATATTTATATTGCAATTGCACAACCATACTATAAACTAAGAGAGTGGAAAGAAATTCGCCGATCCGGACAATTTTAGAGGTCAATGCGGACCTAAACGGTGAAGGGGGAGACAGCGGTATGCAAAAAGCCAAACGGTATATTTGGACAACGCCCCGGGAGCTGTTTCTGGCCGAAGGGCCTGATTTATATATGAACAGGGTGGAGGAGTCCTTCAATCTGGAGGAGCACACCCATGAATTTATTGAATTTAATTATGTGATGGAAGGCAGAGGGTACCAGCATATCGGAGATGCGGTTATGGAGGTGGCGGGAGGGGATTTATTCTATCTGCCCCTGGGGACCTCCCATGTTTTCCGCCCGGTGGGGGCCGACACCTCCAAAAACCGCCTTATCGTCTACAACTGTCTCTTCGGGCCTGAGCTGCTGGAGAGTCTGGCTTCCCGGGGGGAGGAATACCGGGAGCTGCTGTCGGTTTTGGGCAGTCTGAAGGAACCGTGCCAGCCGGGGTGGAGGCAATGGAAGGACCGTACCGGAGAAATCCGCAGGCTGTTCAGTGCCATGCTGGAGGATTATGTCCGCCGGAAGCCCTTCGGCAGACTGATGCTGCAGGCCCGCTTCGTGGAGCTGCTTGTCCAGCTGCATTGGCAGGAGGAGCAGGAGCGTACAGAGAGAGGGCCGGCGGAAGGAGGACAGGATGAGCTGGTGGACAAGGCTGTTAGTTGGGTCCGGGAGCATTCGGCGGACCGCCTGACAGCTGCCCAAGCCGCGGTTGTTGCGGGCTTGAGCGAACGTCATTTCCGCAGGCGGTTTGCTGCGAGAACAGGCATGAGCTTTCTGAATTATATCCACAAGCTGCGGATTGAGCAGTGCTGTGCCAGACTGGCCGCTTCCCGCGACCGGGTGGCCGATATTGCTGCGGAGGCAGGCTTTCAGGACGTGAAGTTCTTCAACCGGTTATTTAAGAAGAAAACCGGCATGACTCCCCGCCAGTACCGGATGTTTGCAGCAGAGGCACATGGCCGAACCAAACCATAGACATAGAGCGTTGTCCGCAGGGGAGTCGGGCAATAATTCGGGAGGTATTTTCCACCTATAGGAAATGCCTATAGAATCCATAGTTATTATATCTTGGCGTGGGAAGCTGGAAGTGTGGCACAATATAAGCTACAGTAACACGTAGGAGCTGTCAGGAGATTAGCGGAACTTTATTCGTGACAGTCTCTTAAGAACGCAAGAACAAGGGAGTGTTCATCCATGTCGGATGCAAAGAAGATCGCGGTGATCGCCGGTGACGGCATCGGCCCGGAGGTTATTGCGGAAGCGGAAAAGGTACTGAAGCGTACAGAAGAGCTGTTCGGATACAAGTTTGAGCTGGAATACGGACTGTTTGGCGGTATCGCCATCGACGAGCGTGGCACTCCGCTGCCGGAGGACACCCTGGCCATCTGCCAAAAGGCTGATGCAGTGCTTCTGGGAGCAGTAGGCGGTCCCAAATGGGACACCAACCCCAAGGAGCTGCGTCCCGAAACCGGGCTTCTCGGCATCCGTAAGGCATTGGGCCTTTATGCCAATATCCGCCCCGCTGTCATTTTCGACTGCTTGAAGGAAGCCTCCACCCTGAAGCCGGAGGTTCTGGAAGGAACCGACCTGATCGTGGTGCGCGAGCTGACCGGAGGCATCTACTTTGGAGACAAGCTCCGCCGCGAGGGCCCTAACGGCCAGGAAGCGGTGGACACTTGCACATACAGCGTGAAGGAAGTGGAGCGGATTGCCCGCTCAGCCTTCGAGATCGCCAAAACCCGTAAGAAGAAGGTTGCATCCGTGGATAAGGCTAACGTGCTGGAGACCTCCCGTCTGTGGCGGGAAACCGTCATCCGCGTCGCTGCCGATTATCCCGATGTGGAGCTGGAGCATGTACTGGTGGACAACTGCGCCATGCAGCTTCTGCGCCGTCCTTCCAGCTTTGATGTCATTGTCACCGAGAACATGTTCGGCGACATCCTGAGCGATGAAGCCGCCATGCTTACCGGTTCCATCGGTATGCTGTCCTCAGCGTCTTTGGGCGAAGGCAGCTTTGGCCTGTATGAGCCCATTCACGGCTCTGCGCCGGACATTGCCGGCAAGGGAGTAGCCAACCCAATCGCCACTATCCTGTCTGTTGCTCTAATGTTCCGCCTCACCTTCGGTTATCATGAAGCTGCCGAAGCGGTAGAAAAGGCTGTTAAGGAAGTTCTTGACGCCGGGCACCGCACCTGGGACATCGCCACTGACAAGAACGCGGCTATTGGCACAGGCGCTATGGGCGACCTGATCGTCGCTGCAATCAAGGCGTAACCCACGGAAGTACGTTTTATCCAACCAAGCCCCTTCCACCCGCACCGGAAGCAAGACCTCCGGAGCGGGTCTTTTTTTTCGGGAAAAAAGCCCGTTCCCTGTTATAAAGGGCACGGGCTTTTACTGGTGGGTACGATTAACATTATTTTACATTTTCATAAATTGATTTCCCGCTCCCTTATTGCGCTCCTTCAGTGCTCCTGCTTTAGCGTGCCCCGATATTTTTGCCGGAGGGTGTGCCGGAGCCGATCAGATCACTGCCAGAGGCAAGCTTCAGGAAATTAGCCAGGTTAGGGGAGCCGTCGGCACTGCGGGTGACGCTGGGCGTCAGACTAAGGAAGTCGCTGCTATCGGCGAT
>JAQSYT010000404.1 GCA_029256065.1 Paenibacillaceae bacterium | reverse complement strand
GCCTCCAAAATCGTCCTCAGCGAAGCCGTCACCAGCCTATCGTCATCTACAACCACAACCTTCATTCTGCTGCTTCCTCCTTTCACCAATCTTTACAATGCCGGCTGTCCCTTGGGAATTGAAATAAACAACGCAAAGCCATCCTTTGTATGTATGCGCATGATTCCTTGAAAGGCTTCTACGCGGCTTTCAATATTTTTGAGTCCAATGCCGCTGTCGGTGTTGATGCTCTTCACCTGTCCGTTATCCCGGACCACCAGCTGGTAAAAGGCCGGATGCTCCCGCAGGGTCACACTGGCCAAAGTGGCGTCCGAATGCCGGACAATATTGGACAAGGCTTCCTTAACGATAGAAATCATCGCATATTTCAGGCGTGTCTCCGGATTGCTCTGGATTTCATAGTCAAACTCCAAGGTACAGAAGGTGAATTTATCCGTCAGCGCCTGGAGCTGGGCATACAGATCCACAGATTCATCATACAGATTATGCACACTCTGCCGGATGCTGTCCATGGCCTCGGAAAGAGTTGCCTTCAGGGTTAGAAGAGGCTGGCGGGCTTTTTCGTCCTTCGTTACCGCAAGCATAGCCCCCATCTGCAACAGCGAGCTGGACAAAAGATGTCCCACATTGTCATGGATTTCCCGTGCAATCCGGTTGCGCTCATTCAAGGTGGCCAGGCTGACCCGGTCATCCTGCTTCTCCATCAGCTCCTGATTCTGCCGCTTTAGAATAAGGGCCATTTCCCGGGAGGAATCCCGCAGCTCGTAGAAGCTGGCCAACAGCTTCAATTGGGCATCCGTCCTCCGCTTTAGAATAACGGCGAATCCCAGCAGAAGCACCAGCATAACCATCATGATGTCCGACCGTTCCCAATAGATGAAAATAGGAACCAAGGCAGCAAGCCCGAGCTTTTGCCACGGCCGGAAAAACAAATCATACCCCACCAGCGGCAGGAAGAACAGCAATCCCGGCATGGGAAGGCAGGCGGCAATAAACACGGAGGCCAGCAGAAGGCTAGAGCGTTTGCTATCGTAGTAGAACATCAGGCTGCTGATAATCACAGCGGTCAGCACTGGCACTATTTCCATACCGGAAACAGGGTCCAACAGGTAGACCACCAAACAGGAGGCCAGCAGAATCACTTTATCGGTTAAATTCATCATTGTCGTAATCGTCCCCGCGGCACCGGCATCTTTGCAGCTTCTATTCTAACATACCTTGAGGCTTGCAAGCGGACAAGCTCTGGACGGAAATGACATTTGTCATGTCGGCCTCCTGACACAGCGCACTTATTCCCCGGGGCCAAAGCGGTTAACATAGTGTTATAAAGATGGAGAGGCGGAGGCCATATATGGTGATTAAAGTGAAAAACCTGGTGAAGCGGTACGAGGATCTTTTGGCATTGGACCACCTGTCCCTGGAGGTGCGGGAGGGGGAGATTTTCGGCTTGCTTGGCCCTAACGGCTCCGGCAAAACCACCATCATCAACTGCATCCTTGCACTGCTGGAGTTCGACAAGGGCGAGGTGGAGGTGTTCGGTAAACCCATGAAGCCGGACTCCTATGATAGTAAGCGGGATATCGGCATCATTATGCAGAACGTGGCCGTTTTTGACGAGCTGACCGTTTATGAGAATATCAATTACTTCTGCGGCCTCTATATATCTGACAAGAATGTGCGCAAAAAGCTGGTTCAAGAAGCCATTGAATTCGTCGGTCTGGAGGATTTCACCAAGTATTATCCCAAGAAGCTCAGCGGCGGCCTTCTGCGGCGTTTGAACATTGCCTGCGGCATTGCCCACAAGCCCAAGCTGATTATTCTTGACGAGCCTACAGTGGCCGTGGACCCCCAGAGCCGGAATAAAATTCTGGAGGGCATCGTCCGGCTGAACGAGCAGGGCGCCACTATCGTGTATACCTCCCACTACATGGAGGAGGTCGAGCAGATCTGCTCCCGCATCGTGATTATGGATAAGGGCAAGGTGATTGCCGCAGGCACCAAGGATGAGCTGAAGGGCATGATCGCCACGGGTGAAAAAATAACGGTGGAAACCTTCGCTCCTGTCCAGCCTGAAGCGCTGGCGGCACTGCGGAAGGTGCCGGGCATCGAATCCGTGGAATCCACCGACAGGACGCTGTCCATTAAGTCCGGCAAGGGCCGCAACAACCTGGAGAATGTGCTGGAGTTTCTTAAAAATAGGGAGATCAGCTTCGGGCGCATCTATTCCGAGCTTCCCACGCTGAACGACGTGTTCCTGGAGATTACCGGCAAGGAGCTGCGGGACTAAGCTCAAAAAAGCCCTTGGGAGGTCTGTTATGTTTTCACATATTTTTATCGTGCGCATGAAATGCCTGCTCCGCAACAAGGAGCTGATGTTTTGGACGCTGCTGTTTCCTCTTTTGCTGGCTACCTTCTTTAACATGGCCTTTTCCGGTTTGAACAGCGCTGAAGCGTTTAAGCCTATTGATGCCGCCGTGATAAACGACGCAGGATATAAGCAGGATATTTCCTTCCAGCAAACCCTGACCGCAGTTTCCGGCGGGGATAGCCGTATCTTCAATTTGAAGGAGGTATCCACCCGGGAGGAGGCAGAGCAACTGCTGGAATCAGGCGGGATTGAGGGTTATTTCAGCGTGGACGGAACACTTGCTCTGACTGTCAACAAATCCGGCTTGAATCCAAGCATCATGAAAAGCTTCGCGGACCAATACCAGCAGACGGCATCGGCAGTCGGGCAGATTCTCAAAACCAACCCCCAAGCTCTGCAAAACGGGCTGCTTCAAGACATGGGCCTCTCCCGCGAGTATGTGACGGAAGTGGCGGCTAGCGGGGCCGCTCCCAACAATGTCCTGAACTATTTCTACAGCCTTATTGCTATGGCTTGTTTTTATGGCAGCTTCTTCGGCCTGCAGGAGGTTACGGACATTCAGGCGAACCTGTCCGCCCGGGCGGCCCGGATCAATATGTCCCCGGTCCATAAGCTCAAGGCATTTGTAGCAGGACTCTCCGCGGCGCTGGTAATCCAATTTGCGGAAATGCTGATCCTGCTGGCCTACCTGTCCTTTGCCCTCCATATAGATTTCGGACCACGGACCGGGTATGTGCTGCTAACAGCTTTTGTCGGCTGTATTCTGGGATTGTCCTTCGGCTCCTTAATCAGCGCCGCCGTCAAAAAAAGCGAAGGGCTCAAAACTGCCATTCTGATCAGTGTCACCATGGTTGGCACCTTCCTGTCAGGCATGATGATGCTCAATATGAAGTATATCATCTCCCAGAATGTGCCCATTCTGTCTTATCTCAACCCTGTCAACCTGCTGACGGATGCCTTCTACTCCCTCTACTATTACGATTCCTTGGACCGGTACCTGCTGAATTTGGGCCTGATGGGCGTCTTTGCGGCGGTCTTCTGCCTGGGAACCTATGCCATAATCAGGAGGCGGAAATATGCCAGTCTTTAAGCTGTGTCTGAAAATTATCCAGAAGAATCTGCCGGCCATCTCCATCTATGTAATCATCTTTCTGGTCATCTCCACAATGATTACGGTCTCCAATGTGAACCAGCAAACCAAGGGATTCAATCAAACCAAAGCCAAAATTGCCTTTCTGGCAGAGGAAAATACCCCTCTTGTAGAGGGCTTCAAAAAAGAGCTGGCCCGGACAGCCCAGCTGGTAGAGCTTCCCGATGAAAAAGATAAGCTGCAGGATGCCCTGTTTTTCCGCGATGTAACCTACATCCTGCGCATCCCGGCCGGGTTTACCGAAGCCTTCCTGCAGGGCGGCGGGCTTCAGCTTCAGAAAACCGTCGTGCCGGGTTCCGTGGAAAATGCCTATGTGGATCTGACCGTCAATCAATACTGGCGCTTAGCCGCATTGTACGCAAAAAACAGCCCCGGCATCACCCAGCAGGATACAGCACAGCGGGTTTCGCAGGACATGGCGGTGGACACGGCAGTGAAGCTGTCCAATCCGGAAGGCAAGAAGGATATCTCCCAAAGCTTCTCCGTCTATTATTTCAATTTCCTGGCGTACACGCTGACCTCTGTGCTGATTCTGGGCGTATCCGCCATTATGATCGTGTTCACCAACAAGGATCTCAGCCGCCGGAACTTCTGCTCCCCCTTGCGGGCCGGAAGCATCAACCTGCAGTTTTTCCTGTCCAATCTGGTTTTTACCGGAGCGACCTGGCTTTTGATGACGGGAGCATGCTTCCTCTTTGATCCGAAGGATGCGCTCACCCCTAATATGGTTTACCTGCTCTTGAATTCTCTGGTCTTCACCCTTTGCATTGCCAGTGCGAGCTTTCTGATCGGCAATCTGGTGAAAAGCCGCAACGCTATAAGCGCTATCGCCAATGTGGCGGCTCTGGGCCCTGCCTTTATCAGCGGCGTCTTCGTTCCCCAGGAATTTATCGCCGGCCCGGTACTGCGTTTGGCCAGCTTCACCCCAACCTACTGGTACGTCCAGGCCAACAGCAAAATCGGCAGCCTAACGGACTTCTCCTGGTCCAGCCTCACCCCCATC
>JAQSYT010000032.1 GCA_029256065.1 Paenibacillaceae bacterium | reverse complement strand
CCTCCAGCTCAAGTAGAGCGTTCATCAAGGTTTCGGGGACATACCGCCCTCCGAATTTACCGAATCGCCCAAACTGGTCTGGTACTTGTCCGATAGTCATGCTTCCTTCACCCTTTCCACGAAATTACGGATTTTCTCCGGGTCTTTCACGCCTTCCGTTTCCACGCCGCTGGATACATCCACGCCGTCGGGTCCATATTCCGCTAACAGCCGCCCCACATTATCCCCGTGAAGCCCTCCGGCGATGATCAGCCTCCGTCCCACCTGGCGGGCCCAGTCCCGTATAGCCGGAATGGTCTCCCATGGGAAGGTTCTGCCGCTGCCTCCGCCCGTTACGGGATCAAAGGTATCCAGCAGAAACGCATCCGCATAAGGCACATAAGGCGCAAGCGTCTCCGTCAGAATGCGGGCAGTCTCCTCCGGGAGCATAAGCCCCTCTCCCCCGCCCGGGGCCTCCGGTAAAGTGGCAGCCTTAAAGATTTCCACACCGAAGCGCTCCTTCACCTGCCGGCAAAATAAAGGCGTCTCCTGTCCATGCAATTGTACAATGTCCAGCGGCGCCTCCGCCATCACACGGTCCAGGTCCTCCAGCGAAGGATTCACAAACACGCCTGCGGCGAGAAAACCGCCCTGCTGCCGGAAATCTTCCACCCGGAGCAGCCGGATCAGCTGCCCTGCCTCCTCCGGGCTGACCTGTCTTTTGCTTTTGGCGAAGACGAAGCCGATATGGTCCACAGGCAGTCCCTTCATGGCAAGAAGAGTCTCCGGCATGCGGATGCCGCATATTTTAACCGATGGAGCCACCGGTCTCACCTCTTTTCCGCCGGCACAGGACCCATGAGATCAATTACAGCCTGCTCCACATCCGGCTGCCGCATGAATTGTTCACCAATCAGCACAGCTTTGGCACCAACCCGGCTGAGATAATCAATCTCCTCGGGTCGTCCGATGCCGCTTTCGCTGACTACGTCTACTTCCTTGGGCACATATTGAATCAATTCCTCCGTGGTGCGGATGTCCGTCACGAAGGTATGAAGATTGCGGTTGTTGATGCCGATAAGCGGCACGCCTAATTCCAGAGAACGCTCCAGCTCCGCCCGGTCATGGACCTCCACCAGAGCATCCAGCCCGATATCCCGGGCAATGGTCAGAAGCTCCTTCATTTCCTGCGGCTTCAGGATGGCGGCAATCAGGAGCACTGCATCCGCCCCCAGGAGCCGGGCTTCATACACCTGGCGGTAGTCAATGGTGAAATCCTTACGCAGCAGCGGCAGGTCCACGGCCTCACGCACGGCCCGGAGATAATCATTACTCCCCTGGAAATAATCCTTATCCGTCAGCACGGAAATGCAATCCGCTCCTGCGGCAAGGTAGGCTTCCGCCAGGCGCACAGGGTGAAAATCCTCCCGGATCAGCCCTTTGGAGGGGGAGGCTTTTTTCACTTCGGCAATTAAGCCCATCGGCCGTTTGCTTCTCCTGCCCAGCTTTTCCGCAAAGCCGAGGCAGGTGGACATTCCGGCAATCTGCGCTTCCGCCTTGGATAAGGAGAAGCCTTCCTTCAGACGGTCCACTTCCTGTTTTTTGGTGGCGACAATCCGGTCAAGAAACATGGCTCAGCTCCCCGGTATATTGAATAAGCTCCTGCAGCATCTGATAAGCGCGTCCCGAATCAATGGCGGCGGCGGATAGCTTGACTCCCTCCTGGAGCGTGGTGCAGCGCTCGGACACATAGAAGCAAGCACCCGCATTGGCCAGCACCACATCACGGTATGCCCCGCGCTCTCCGCGCAGCACGGAGAGAATAATGTCTGCATTGGTAGCGGCATCCCCGCCGGCTATGGCGTTAATGCCGGAGGCCCGCAGGCCCAAATCATCCGGTGTCAGATCATAGGTGGCCACCTGGCCGTTCTTCAGCTCCGTAATCCGTGTGGGTGCGGATATGCTGATTTCGTCCAGCCCGTCGTAGCTGGCCACCACCATCCCCCGCTTCAAGCCCAGCTCACGGAGCACATTGGCCATCAGCTCGGTTTTCTCCAGATCGAATACTCCCAGAAGCTGGCGGTCCGCCGAGGCTGGATTGGTCAGGGGACCCAGCAGGTTAAACACGGTGCGGATGCCGATTTCCTTGCGTGGCAAAGCAGCATGCTTCATGGATTGGTGAAACACCTGGGCGAACATGAAGCAAATACCCAGCTTATCCAGGCAGCTGGCGGCTCCCGCGTCATCCAGCGAGATATTGACGCCCAGTGCCTCCAGCACGTCCGCGCTGCCGCTTTTACTGGAGGCGGCCCGGTTGCCGTGTTTGGCTACCCGGATGCCGCCTGCAGCTGCCACCAGCGCCGATGCGGTGGAGATGTTGAAGGTATGCGCTCCGTCTCCCCCTGTTCCGCAGGTATCCAGCAGATTGGTGCTGTCCGTGGATACTTTTCTGGCGTAGCGGCGCATGGACTGCGCAAAGCCGGTTACTTCCTCTATGGTCTCGCCTTTGATCCGCAAGGCCGTCACCAGACTGCCGAATTGCGCCTGGCTCACCCTTCCTTCCATAATCTGTGCCATCACGGAGGCAGCCTGCTCGCGGTTCAGATGCCGGCCCTCCACCAATTGGGCGATGCCCTGTTGAATAGTAAACGTCTCCACGTTCAATCCCCCTGTCTTATCCTCCGATAAAATAATCCCCGTTTACCGTCACCGCCGGTTCTGCTCCGAATACGGCCTCTGCCGTGCGGATGGCCTTAAGCGAGGCCTTGGCCTTGTTCACCGTCTCCTCGTATTCCTTCTCAGGCACGGAATCCCAGACAATGCCGGCACCGGCCTGAATATAGGCCTTGCCCTTCTTGAACACCACTGTGCGGATAGTGATGCAGGTGTCCAGATTGCCGGAGAAGCCCAGATAGCCGATGGCGCCGGCGTAGCAGCCTCTCGCTTCATTTTCCAGCTCCGCGATTATCTCCATAGCCCTGAGCTTGGGAGCGCCGGAGACTGTGCCCGCAGGCATGCAGGACAGGAAGGCATCGAAGAAATCCTTATCGCCGCGGATCCGGCCGGTTACGTTGGAGACGATATGCATGACATGGGAGTAGCGTTCGATTTCCATGAAGGTGTCACACTTAACAGTTCCGAATTCGGAGACGCGGCCCAGATCGTTGCGGCCCAGGTCCACCAGCATCAGATGCTCGGCCCGTTCCTTTTCGTCCGCCAACAGATCCCGCTCCAATGCCTCGTCTTCCTCCGGAGTGGCCCCTCTCGGCCGGGTACCGGCGATGGGCCGTGTCTCCACCCGCTCATCCTCCACCCGTACCAGAAGCTCCGGCGAGGTGCCTACGATCACTTCATCATCCAGCTTCAGCACATACATGTATGGGGACGGATTCATGGTCCGCAATATCCGGTAGACCTGGAGCGGATCCACCTCGGTTTCGATTTCGAAGCGTTGGGACAGCACCACCTGAAAAATATCCCCGGCCCGGATATAATCCTTGGCCGCTTCCACATTGGCGATAAATTTCTCCTTGGTGACATTAGAGCGGATATCGCCCAGCTCCACGTTATCGGGAATGGGACGGTGAATCATCCGGTTGGCCGGCACCGGCCTTACCAATTTGGCGATCAGTGCATCGATTTTGGCACAGGTTTCGTCATAAGCCCGGATAATCTGGGCATCTGTGGCTCCTGCCGGAACATGGACATTGGAGATCACCTTCATCTGCTGCTTAAAATGATCAAAAGCAATTACCTGATCGCAGAACATAAAGTGGATATCGTCCATCTCCAAATCATCCAGCTTGTGCTTGGGCAGCCGCTCGTAGTATTGCAGGAGATCATAACCGAAAAAACCGACGGCGCCTCCAGTAAACCGGGGCAAGCCCGGAATGGACGGGCTTCTATAGGAGCGGAGCAGGGATTTCAGCACTTCCACAGGCTTTTGCTCCTCGTAGAGCGCCGCTTCCTTGCCGTTTTGGATTTCGGTAATCCCGTTTTTCGCTTTTACCACCAGGAATGGATCGGTTCCGATAAAGGAGTAGCGGGCCCATTTGACTCCACCCTCCACGCTTTCCAAAAGGAATGCGCGTTTCTCGCTATAAAATTGCTGAAACACCCGGATCGGCGTTTCCGTATCGGCCAGCAAATGGCGGACAACGGGAATCAGATTATATTCTCGCGCCAGGCGGATCACTTCTCCCACACTAGGTGAATACATGGGCACCTGCTCCTTTCTTCCTATGTCCCCCAAAAGTGACGCTAAGCTCTGCAGCTTATTCCGGTTACTTTTAGGGGAGCCCTCTAATAAATTGCACAATTTTTATACAAAAAAGCCCCTACTTTGAAAAGTAGAGGCTGCCGAGTCGCTATGGAAAGGATGAGTCCAATGGTAAATAAGCACCCTGCCTGCTGCCCAAGGCGGCAAACAAGGAATGCGGCAAGAGACACCGGTACGGACTACCGTCCCCGGTCTTCTCAGCTCTGCTTCACTCGGCTCAACTCTTCCTGCTTACACTCTGCTTGGCATCTACTGCCCTCAACTGACTCTCATTGCTTGTTATCCACTATACCCCATGCTCCCAGTCCCGTCAATAGACAAAGCATGTGTCCCGGCCTGCCTGTTAGCAGACGGCATTGTCCATAGCTTGCGCCCCATCCTGATCCCTATCCGGCAATATCCGGCCGCAGCACCCTGGCTTCATTCAGGTAAACATGCCGGATTTCCCGCTGGGATTTATCCGTGTTGATATGCACCATCAGCCTGATGCAGTGCGGCAGGCTGGGTTTTACGGGAATCTCCAGGGAGCACATAAGGGGAACCAGCTCCCACCCCTCCATTTGGCGGATGGCTTTGGCCGGAAAGGCAGAGGTCAGATCCTCCGTTGTGGTCACAAACACGCTGCAGATATCCTCCGGCACCACATGATTATCCTCCACAATCCGGAGCAGCAGATCCGATGTGGCTTGCATAATTTCCTTTTCGTCATCCAGGGCGACCGTAGTTGCCCCGCGTATGCCGCGTACCGTCATGGACTATTCTCCTCTTTTGTAAACTTTACATAGGGGGTTCTCCGGAGCTTCCCGTTATTTATGGGGAGCTTTCAGCTCCTCCACTACGGCACGCACCATATCTGCCGAAACAGAGCTGTCAATCTTGACCTTTCCGATGGCGGTGGGAACGATATACACCATCTTGCCGTCGCGGAATTTTTTGTCATGCTGCATGGCAGACATGATATTATCGGTGCTATATGCCTCATCGATGGCAACAGGCAGCTGGAACTTCTCCATCAGCGCCTTGGTGACCGTATGAATCTCCTCGGGATACCCCATCTTGACAGCGAGGCGCGCTGCCCCCACCATACCGATAGAGATCGCCTCCCCATGGGTCAGCTCGCCGTAGCCGGCTACAGCCTCCAGAGCATGGCCCAGGGTGTGGCCAAGGTTCAGGATCGCCCGCAGGCCGTTCTCCTTCTCATCCTCAGTTACCACCTGAACCTTTACCTTGCAGCCGAAATAAAGCGCCTCGCCTAAAGCCTCTAACTCCAGATTCAAGAGTTTATCGGCATTTTCACTGCACCAGGCTGTGAAGCCCTCATCCCAAATAAGTCCATGCTTTATTACCTCCGCCAAACCGGAACGGACGTCCCGGGGAGGCAGGGTCAGAAGCAGCTTTGTATCATAGATAACGATTTCCGGCTGGTAGAAGGCGCCAATCACATTTTTTGCCTTGGGGTGATTGACGGCGACCTTGCCGCCTACACTGCTGTCATGGGCCAGAATGGTAGTGGGTACCTGCACGAAGCGGACCCCGCGCATATAGCTGGCCGCCGCGAAGCCGCACAAATCCCCGATGACGCCGCCGCCCAAGGCAATGAATACGGAATTGCGGTTAAGCCCGGTCTCCAGGGCGGTACCGATGATATCCTGAAGCACTGCCAACGATTTCGTGGCTTCCCCTGGCTCCGCTATATACGTGCCCACCTTATAGCCGGAGCCGCTCAATAGCTCTACAATTCTGTCCAGGTGGAGCGCCGCCACATTCTTGTCGGTGACAATCAAAAGCGGTGTGCCCGCCTTGATTCCTCTCTCCGCCAGCAGGCTTCCGATGGATGCCGTCACATCCTCGCCGATATGGATGGGATAGCTGCGCTCTCCTAAATCCACGTTCAGAATCTTGGTTTCCATGTCTCAGTACTCCTTCACTTGTTCCAGGTAGCTTGTATAATTGCGGCGGATTTCCTCAATGGAATCCCCGCCGAATTTCTCCATAAACGCCTGGGCAACCTCCCATGCCACAACGTTCTCCATAATGACGCCTGCCGCAGGCACGGCACAGGTGTCGGAACGCTCGATCTGGGCGGTGAAGACTTCTTTGGTGTCAATATCCACACTTGGCAGCGCCTTGTAGAGGGTAGCGATCGGCTTCATAACACCACGGACCACAATAGGCTCACCGGTGGTCATACCACCCTCCAAACCTCCAGCCCGATTAGTTCTGCGGTTGAAGCCCGCTTCATCCGAATACAGGATCTCGTCATGAAGCTTAGAGCCTTTTGTGGATGCCGCCTCAAATCCGATACCAAACTCTACTCCTTTGAAGGCCTGGATGGAAACAACCGCTTGGGCAATACGCCCGTCCAGCTTCCGGTCCCATTGGACATGGCTGCCTAAGCCTACCGGCACACCCTCCACGATCACTTCCACGATGCCGCCCAAGGTGTCACCCTCGGACTTGGCCTGGTCGATGGCGGCCATCATTTTTACTTCCGCATCCTTATCCGTCACCCGGACAGGGGATTCCTCCGTAAGACGGATCAGCTCATCTAAGGCCAGCTCCTGGCGGACCGCCTCCACCTCTCCGATACGGATGACCTGGCCGGCTACCCGGATGCCGAATTCAGCCAAAAATGCTCGGGCAATGGCGCCCACCGCCACCCGGACAGTGGTCTCACGGGCGCTGGAGCGCTCCAGGATATTGCGCAGGTCCCGTTGATTATATTTTAGGCCGCCGTTCAAATCCGCATGCCCCGGACGGGGACGGTTCACCCGGCGTTTCCCTTCATTCTCTTCCTCCACAGGCTCAACGCTCATGACCTTGGTCCAGTGAGTCCAATCCTTATTTTCCACCACGAGGGCAACCGGTGCGCCAGTGGTTTTGCCGTGACGGATGCCACCGACAATATTCACCGTGTCCTTCTCGATCTGCATGCGCAAGCCCCGGCCATAGCCCTTTTGTCTGCGGGCCAGCTGGGCATTAATCTCCTCCGCCAAAACTGTAAAATTGCTGGGTAGGCCTTCGATAATCGCCGTCAGCTGCGGGCCATGGGTTTCGCCAGCTGTTAAGTATCTCATATGCCATTCTCCTCTATTTTCTGTATCGCTTTAAAGCGTGTTGTCAAATCCGCGTTTTGCTTTAGCGCTTTTATGCACTAACTTATGGGTTATTATAGTACAGATCTGTCCGTTTGACAATCCCTTGCCCAATGAACGTTAACTCGGATGACACTTCGACCATTATGTATGAAATTTCGTATGCAATTTTTGCTGATCCTCCTAAAATTGCAATTCTATACGAAATATCGCATACAATTTTGGGGTTGGCGCCAAATGCGGCTAATTGTATATGATTTTTCGAATATAAAGTGCGGAAGTGGACCTTAAGAGGACGGCTGTATATGATATTTCGAGTTTATTATCGATCCAGCACCCATTATGGTGTCCCATAGCTGCCCCTCTCCCGCCTACAGAGAAGCATGCATCTCATTAAGCCTCTTCACCTGTACTTCGGGCCAACCCGGACAAGACGTTTACCTGATTGCTGCAAGGAGAATGTCCAGCAGTTTGATTCTCTTGTCCACATTGGAACTCCCGTTCAGCAGTGGACCGGTGACCCGGAAAAGGGAGGCTTGCAGCATAAAGCAATTGAATAATTCTTCATCCGGCTGCTCAGAATACCTTTTTCCCCATGCATAAAGCGAGCTGGCAGATTCCTCCTGCCATAATACGTTCCAATATAAGAACTGGCAGAGCCCGTAAAGCTCCGATGCAATTTCGGGTGTGAAATCAATAACCGAGCAGACCGTATCCCCTTGAAACAAAAAATTGTCCGAGCCTAAATCACCATGAACAAGCTGTTTAGGTGCCATTTCAATAGAATTCCGCATATTGCACAACCGCGCTGTTGCATCTGCAATCCACGCTCTCCCAGCTGCTGTTCAACCCACATTTTTAATTCCACCCCAATCCCCGCCCCATCCCTACAAAATAGAAAAACCGGCTGCAAGGAATTCCCTGCAACCGGACTTTACGCCGCGCTACACCAGTGGAACAGAGGAGGGCACCGGATCGTTCCGCATCCGTACCTCCTGAAGCTCGGGATCGTTCATCATGCCGGTAAGCTGAGACAAATCGATACCCAGAATCTGTGCACACTCCTGCATCGTAATAAACCCGCGGCGATAAGCTGTTATCACTTTCCGCTTATCCATCTTGACGGCCCCCTCAAGCATATCTGGAAGTCAAGCCGCTTCCTCTTGGTTACCTCTGGTGTCTTTGGAATAAACGGCTTCTCTAGTATAGTATAGGAAAAGCAGGGAATCCTTATACTCCCCTTACTTCTTCCTGTAAAAGAAGGTGTCCGCCGGTTCCATATTATATTGTCCCGGTGAGAATATCTGCTCTGTGCTCCCTACGAACAGAATCCCGCCTGGCTTCAGAGCCTTGGCAAACTTATGGTAAAGCAGATGCTTGGCTTCTTCGGTAAAGTAGATCATTACATTGCGGCACACAATCAGATCGAAGCCTTCCTCGAACTGGTCCACCAGCAAGTTCTGCTTCTGAAACCGGATCATCTTCTTCAGCTCATCGGTAACGCAAAAGGTCAGCTGCTCTTGACGGAAGAATTTCTTGAGGTAATTGGCAGGCACATCCCGGACGGAGCGGTCTGGATAAACCGCCTTCTTCGCCTTCTCCAGTGCTCCCTCATCAATATCCGTAGCCAGCAGCTGAATATCCACACCCTTACCCTGCTCCGCCAGAATCATCGCCAGGGTGTAGGGCTCTTCGCCTGTGGAGCAGGCTGCGCTCCACACCTTGGGACGCCTGGAGGCTTTAATCATCTCCGGTACAAACTGCTTCTCCAAAATTTCCCACCGGTTCGGATTGCGCCAGAATTCTGAAACATTGATGGTCATTCTGTCCAAAAACTCATAAAACAGATTCTTGTCCTTCATCATCGCATCAAAAAAATCGGAAAAGGATTTGTACCCCTTTTTCTCACGCAGCGTGGTTAAACGCCGTTTCATTTGCGCTTCTTTGTATTGGGACAGATCAATCGCGGTAAAATCCTTCACCTTCTTAATAAAGAGGGCAAAATCCTTGTCTTCCATCGTCTATTTTCCTCCCGGGTCGGCATACGCTAGGAAGTCTTCCCACAGACCCACAGCTGATGCTTGCTATGCTAGGTTTCATTTTGTGTATCGGCAGGCAGGACGGTCACCATAAATTGTTGCCGGCTTCGCTATGTATTCCATGCGTTCGCGTAATTCTCCTTCTTCCTGCGACAAAAAAACACCCGGATTCCAGGAATCCAGGTGCCCGCAGGCAAGACACTGCTTTAGAGGCTGCGACAACCGCTTAAATCCATTTGTTGTTTGCCCTTTCGTATGTAACCAGTTCTTCCGTCCGGAAGAAGTTGCCGATTTCCCGTTCCGCCGCCTCCGGCGAATCGGACCCGTGAATCAGGTTCATTCCTGTATGTATCGAAAAATCACCCCGGATGGTGCCCGGTACCGCATCTACAGCTTTGGTTTTACCCATCATCAGCCGCGAAAGGGTTACAATGTCGTCTCCCTGCCATACCATGGCAAACACCGGCCCGGAGGTGATGAATTCCACCAATTCCCCGTAAAAAGGCTTTTCCCGGTGCTCTGCATAATGAAATTCCGCCTGTTCCTTCGAGACAATCAACAGCTTGGCGGCAATGAGTTGAAACCCTTTCATTTCAAAGCGCTTCACAATTTCTCCGATTAATCCGCGTTGCACACCATCGGGCTTCACCATCAAAAAAGTCTTATCCAACTGTCATCACCTCAATCTTATGTATGACGAAAATCACATGACTAGTGTACTCTATATAAGTATGATTCGCAAACGCAAACGATGCTTATGGATCCGAGCTGCACCCAACAAGAAGCATTCATTTCCCCCGTCAAAAACATAGGCTAAGACAATGGATCCGCTAATACGAGCGGTTGCCCACAAAATGGGCGATGCGGATCAAATCCTCCTTGTGGCGGCCCTCTGGAAGAGGCGCCAGCACTTGGATTGCCTTGTTAATGTAGCGCTCTGCCAAAGCTTCTGCGCGCTGCACCCCACTGCTGCTCAGGATCAGCTCCAAAAATCGGTTGATATCCGTCTGGCCGTCAGCAGCCTGGATGCGCTCCACCTCCGTCAGAAGCTCCACATTGATGGCTTCTTCCTTGAGAGCATAGATCACGGGAAGCGTAATGTTGCCCTGACGGATATCGCTGCCTGGCGGCTTGCCAATTTGCTCCTCCGTACCGCTTAAATCCAGCACGTCATCCCGGATTTGAAAGGCCATGCCCACATAATATCCGTACTGGTACAGGCTCCGGCTGATCAGATCCCCTGTTTCTGCTGCCAGTGCGCCCAATTGGCAGCTTACGGCAATCAGCAGGGCCGTCTTCCGCTTGATGCGGAGCAAATAATCTCTAACCCGCTGTCCGGAATGAAAAAACAGCCGGATTTGCTCCATTTCTCCGATGCTCATCTCCACCAGCGCGGAGGACATAGACCGGTGAATTCGCGGATCAGGGAGCTTGGTGATAACCTCCAAGGCTCGGGCAAAAATAAAATCCCCTGTGTACATGGCCACCCGGTTATCCCACTTGGCTCTTACGGTGGGCTGGCCGCGGCGGGTATCCGCATCGTCAATGACATCGTCATGAACCAGCGAAGCCATATGGATCAGCTCCATGGATACGGCAATATTCTTCAGCCTGTCCATGTCATAACGTCCGAATTGGCCTGACAGCAGGACAAACACAGGGCGCAGCCTTTTGCCTCCCGCTTTCAGCAGGTGCAGGGAGGTTTCACTCAGCTGGACATGCTCCGAGCGGACGCTCCTGTCCAGCTCTTTTTCAATTTGGTTCAAATCCCTTTTCAAGCGGGCATAAATGTCGACTATTTTCATTCCTTCACCTGCATTAGGGTATTTTCCTTCCAGATCCGGATAGCCGGCTGTTTGTCCAAAAGCCCAAGCTCTGCAGCCAGCTTGAAATACAGCGACAATCCCTTCCACTGGGGTTCTGCGAAATCATAGGTCAGCTGATGAAAGTACCGGGTCCAATATGCTTCCGTGCCCCCTACCGTCGAAACAGCCAGGCTGATCATGCCGGAAGCGTCCTTCATGCCCTTCTCCTTACTTTCCACAAAGGATTCATACACCTCGCGGATCAGCTCAGGATGCTCCCTGACCGCATCCTCCCGGATCGCCCATACGGCGAAGGACATCCACTGTCCGGTAAGCCGGTTCCACTCCTGGCCAAGATCCGTTACCAGGTAGCCGTGATCCCGCCAGCTGGCTCGGATGGCATCGTCCCCAATAAGCAGGGCGCCGTCTGCCTCCTTCATCATGGCATCCAGATCAGGCGGTGAAGAAAAATAGGACGGTGTCCCTTTATAATAATGCTCCAGGATGATCTTTAGCAAATTTACGGAGGTGGCCGAGGTGTTCACCAGCGCTATCCGGCCGTCTGCAATCTCGGACAGCGGCTTGCGGTGGAACAGCAGGATTGAGTTCACCGGTCCCCAGGCGCTTACGGACAAGTCCGGCAGCAGCACATATTCATCCCCATGTTCTCCATAAGCGAAGCTGGAGATTGGCCCCATGGCTACGGTCCCTTCCGCCATGGCGCGGTTCAAGCCGGCAGGAACCTGGCGGACCAGCTCCACTCTCCCCGCGAATTTACTTTCCGGAAAGTGATGAAAAATCGGCCATACATTGGTGTAGTCAATCCGGCCGATCCGTATCGGAAATGGATTCATTCGTATGCGCTCCCCATCTTGTATACATATCATGCTCGACATCCATCATATCCAGAATTTTCCCAACCAGGAAACGGACGATATCCTCCAGGGACCTGGGCTGATGGTAAAAGCCCGGCATTGCAGGAATAATCTTCACTCCGCTCCGGGCAAGAATTAACATATTTTCCAGATGAATCGCATGCAAGGGTGTTTCCCGCGGTACCATCAGGAGGGGACGCCCCTCCTTCAGCACCACGTCCGCCGCACGCTCCAGCAGATTGTCGGAAGCGCCTCTGGCCACAGCCGACAAGGTCCCCATGGAGCAGGGGACGATGACCATGCCGGATGTGAGGAAGGAGCCGCTGGCCACTGAGGCCCCCACATCACGGATCGGATGCAGGGTGAGCAACCCTTCGGGAGGGTCCAGCTGCCTTCTTAATTCTGCTGAACGGTCCGTTGTCTCCCAACCCAATTCATCCTTCAGCACCCGCCACCCTGCATCCGTCACAATCAAGTGCACATGAATCCCCTGCCGAAGCAGCTCGCGGCACAGCTCTACACCGTAGACCACACCGCTTGCCCCCGTAATGCCGACGATCCACGGCTTCCTTGCCTTTCCCATCAATGCACCACCATATCGAATAAGGTAAACGCGAATACCAGCGTGCTCAAAATGCCATTCATGGTGAAGAACGCCGTATTCAGCTTGCTGAGGTCATGGGGCTTCACCAGATGGTGCTCATAATACAGAATCACATATGCAATAATGAGTCCTGCGAAAAATACCCAGCTTAAATCTGTAATCATGTACAGCGATGCAAAACCGATGGCGGTCATTACATGCAGGCCTCTGGAGATAAACAGAGCCTTGGCGATGCCGAAGCGGGCAGGAATGGAATACAGTCCGGCAGACCGGTCATACTCCACATCCTGGCAGGCATAGATAACGTCGAAGCCTGCCGTCCAGCATGCTACCGTCAGGTAGAACACAACGGATATCCAGTCAATCCGGCCGGTTACCGCCACCCATCCGCCAAGGGGCGCAAGAGCGATGGTCAAGCCGAGGATGATATGACACAGCCACGTAAAACGTTTGGTATAAGAGTAAAAGACCAGGAAAAAAACCGCAATGGGAAGCAGCTTGACGCATAAGGAGTTCAGCTGTGAGCTGGCCCAGATCAATAAAGCGAATGAGACCACAATAAAGAGAATAACTTCCGCGGAGCTGATCAAACCGGCCGGAATGGCCCGGTTTTTAGTTCTGGGATTCCTCGCATCGATAGCCTTGTCAATGACCCTGTTAAGGCTCATCGCCGCTGTCCGGGCTCCCACCATGGCAAGCGTGACCCAACCGATCTGGCTCCAGGAAGGCAGGTGGCCGTTTACTGTCATGGAACCCAGGAGAGCGCCCATATAAGCGAAAGGCAAGGCGAACACCGTATGCTCGAATTTAATCATTTCCAGGAAAATCTTTATTCTATTCCACATGTGCCGCGCCCTCCTCTTCCCCGCGGGGTTTGATCCCCAGGTGGAGGGCGGCAATGCCGCCGGTGAAGGGCCGGGCTTCCACCCGTTCGAGACCGCATTCCCGGAAAATTCGGGCCAGTTCCTTATGATCGGGAAAGTGAATTAAGGATTCCGGCAGCCATTTGTACTGCTCATAGCGTTTAGCCAAAAGCCGGCCCATAAGGGGAAGAATCCTCTGGAAGTAAAAATAATAAATTGACTTGAAGGGCTGCCAGGTAGGCTTGGACAATTCCAGTGAAACCACCATTCCTCCAGGCTTCACCACCCGTCTCATCTCCTTCACCACCTGCACCAGATCGGGCACATTGCGGAGCGCAAACCCGATGGTGGCATAATCGAAGGTATTATCCGGGAAAGGGAGTGCCATGGCGTTGCCCTCTAAAAGCTCAATTTGCTTCTCAAGCCCTATATCCTGAACCTTCCGCCGGCCCCTCTCCAGCATATTCCTGCTGAAATCAAGCCCGACCATCCGTCCAGAACCGCTTGCCTGGGCCATAGAGATAGTCCAATCGCAGGTGCCGCAGCACAGGTCGATGGCCGTATCCCCGGGTTTCATGGCCATTCGCTTCATCGTCCGTTTGCGCCATGCCTTATGCTGCCTGAAGCTCAGCACATCGTTCATTAAATCGTACTTGGGGGCGATGCTTTCAAACACCTCATGCACAAACTTTTCCTTGGATTGGGTGGGATTCATCCGCTTGTCACCTCATCGCTCCTCCAGCAGCCGGAGGCTGCCGCACCAGACGTAGGAAAGGCTCCCCAATCTGCAGCAGCTCCTGCATCAGTCTGTCAGAATCCAGTAGTCTTGCTTTTTCGTACAAATGACCCACTTGCTCATCCAGCAGCTGCATAAGCTGCTCATTAATCCTGCATTTCTGCAGTAAGCCGGCAGCCTGCTCTTTCTTGTCTCCGGCCGACTCCAATTGCTGGAGCGCTTCCGTGTAGCCCAGATCCCGGATCCGCCAATACGCCCAGCTTTCTCGAAAGCTGTCGGGGCTGCTGCAGTGGTCCAGCTCGTCCGCCAGCAGCTCACAGCGGGAGAAGCTTTCGAGGGTGTCGTGCCATGCCTTACCCAGCCCGCTTTTCATAAGGTGGTCAAACCGGGCGAAGAGCTGAGCGCGGATACCCGTCTTGCGCTGCAAATACTCGTCAGCCGTCAGCTTCATCTGCTGGATGCGGGCGTACAGCGTCATTTTGAGACGGTTAACCTCACATATGGATCCGGCAATATGCTCGACCAGCTCAATCTGTCCTGCTTCGGACAGAAGATGGTAATAACCCGAGCTGAAATAATCGCCCGCCAAAACCTTCAACTGGCGGGAGCGGACGGCTTTCTTTTCTTTCACCTGATTGGACATGGAAACCATCTCGTGAATATCAATGCCCATTTGAACAAGGGATACGGCCAGCGTCAAATTCTCTGCCGCCTTGCCCGGGTTTCCGGATTCCTTCAGAAAGGCCAAAAGCAGCCTGGAACGCCCCTCCGGAAAAGCAGGAACCTCCGTGTGAAGCCGGATCATATCGTACTGTGTATATCGCTTTGCCAACTCGGGCAGGTGAAATGAATTCATCCGTTTGCCTCCGAAAATGATGAAAATCACACTCAAACTACAGCATTTAATTATAGCATAACCTGCAATTGACCGCACGATTTCGTGAATATTTTGTGGCGGCAATCAATTTTGCTTCATCCAGACAGGTGTATAGCTGAAATCCCCCTGCTTCTCCAGCTCGCTCTTGAACAGGGAAACGGTACTGTCCATGGGCAGCAGCTTCCTGTTCCATTGACTCCGTTTGGCCTCCATCGCCAGCAGCAGCTCCTTGGAATGTCGGTCGCCGCTGTTCTGCTGCAGCACCCGCACCAGCAAATGGTTCACATTGGCGGTGGAATTCCATGAGAAGCTGAAGAGCCCATACAAATCATGATAGACGAATCTTTCCCCGCTCACACCCTTCGGCAAAAAAAGATCCACCGACAGCACCCCATGCTGCAGATTAGCACTGGCGATTTGTAAATCCAACGGCACGGAAGCCAATGCATCCACCAAATTAGTCTCCGTCAGGTAAGCTGCACCTCCCGGTCTGAATACCGGGTCCGCCTGCGTCCCCCCTTGGGGCAGCCAGGACAGCCCCCAGGCAATCCCCAGAGAAAGCAGCAGCGCCGCGGCCATACGCTTGGCAAGCTTCATCCCTCATCAACTCCAGCGCCGGTACCAAAGCCCGGCTGATTCAAGTCCCCCTTTCCATTCTACAAAAGAAAAAAGCAGGCTATGCCTGCTTATCCCTAAAATCGTCCCCGATTATCAATCCTCTGTATCCACAACTCCATATTTTGTCCAGATAATGGCCTTGCCCCGGACCTTCACCGCGGAGGTATGATCCGTAAACTGTGCAATCATCACTTCGCCCTTGTCCAGCTTTTCCGTATGGTGAAAGCGGGTGTCCTGCCCCCGGGTCAACCCGATGACATGTACACCGTTGTCCTTGGCCTTCACTACGAAATATTCTCCGCTCTGCGCCTGCTCCTTGTCCATCTGCTTGGACCTCCTCTGGAAACTGCCTATGCTCTTACCCTTATGATGCTTGATTGTCCCGTTTCTGTCAAACCGGGAAGAAAGAAAAAAGACACCGCGGTTAACGATGTCTTCTTCATATGGTCGGAGTAACACGATTTGAACGTGCGACCTCACCCACCCCAAGGGTGCGCGCTACCAGGCTGCGCTATACCCCGATACCTTAAGTCAACAAAAACGATTATAGTAGTTTTTTAACCATTTGTAAAGAGTTCCAGAAAAAAAGGCTTTCAAGAAGCTGCAAATGGGTCTGGCCTAAAAAAAGAAAAGAGACACCGCAGTTAACGGTGTCTTCTTCATATGGTCGGAGTAACACGATTTGAACGTGCGACCTCACCCACCCCAAGGGTGCGCGCTACCAGGCTGCGCTATACCCCGATACCTTTGCAGCCCGCCATTTCCCGGCGGCAAAAATTACTTTACCTTATTTCTTACAGCCTGTCAACCATTTGAATATCACTTTTTTAAAGTCAGACAATTCAAGACAAATCAGACTTTTCTGCCGCTGCCGCTAAAAAAAGCCGAAGAATCCGATTAACAGATTCCACGGCCTGTCGGTTCCGAATAAGCATCTATGTACGGGAGTTTTATTGAACTCCGTCTTTTAGAGCTTTGCCGGGTTTGAAGGAAGTCACCTTGCTTGCGGGAATATCGATTTCCTTGCCGGTTTGCGGGTTTCTGCCCTTGCGAGCGGAACGTTCACGAACCTCAAAGTTACCAAATCCAACAAGCTGAACTTTGTCACCACTTTGCAGCGCTTCGGTGATGGCCTCGAATACCGCTTCGACAGCTTTCGTAGCGTCCTTCTTGGACAGTTCGGAGCTTTCTGCAACCTTGGCGATCAAATCGGATTTATTCATGCATATTCACCTCCCCCCGGTATATTACATGTGTTTACCGATTCTTTCGGAATTATACGTGTCCATCGGATAAAAAACGAACAAATTTATAGTAATACACCGTCGGCTCAATTTCAAGTCGATAAACGAAGTTTTCCCTTGGAGATACGACAAATTGCGTGTATTTGCCCATAAATAGGCAAAAAGCCCCAGCCTGTGAACGGTTGTTCAACAGGCAGGGCTTCATGGAGGGGGAAGCTTGCAATCAGAGAATAATGGCGATCAGGCCGCCGGAGCCTTCGTTAATGATCCGTCCCAGGGTTTCCTGGAGCTTGTAGCGGGCATTATCCGGCATCATCGCCAGCTTGCCCTGGATGCCCTCGCGGACGATGGAATGGAGAGACCGGCCGAAGATATCCGATTCCCAAATCTTCAGCGGGTTCTCCTCGAAGTCCTGCATCAGATAACGGACCAGCTCCTCGCTTTGCTTCTCCGTCCCGATAATGGGGCAGAATTCGGACTCTACGTCTACCCGGATCATATGTACCGAAGGAGCCGTAGCTTTCAGTCGCACTCCGAACCGGGAGCCCTGGCGGATCAGCTCCGGCTCATCCAGCGCCATCTCGGCCAGAGTAGGCGGCGCAATGCCGTAACCGGTGGTTTTGACCATTTCCAACGCTTCCGCGAACTGGTCATATTCCCGCTTGGCGTGTGTGAAGTCCTGCATCAGCTGCAGGAGATGGTCCTTGCCGCGGATTTCCACACCCACTACTTCCTGGAGGATATGGTCATAGAGCTCATCCGGGGCAAACAGGTCGATTTCGGCCACACCCTGACCCATATTCATATCCGCCAAGGCAGCACGCTCGATAAAGTCGTATACGCCGAATTGACCCACCACCCGGTCCACATCCCGGAGTCTGCGGATGTCCTGTACGGTGTCACGGACAGAGGATTCAAATTCCGTGCGCAGCCAGTGCTTCTCATTCAGCACCATCACCCAGCTGGGCAGGTTGACATTGACCTCATGCACGGGGAACTCATACAGCACCTCGCGCAGCACAGAAAGCACGTCTTCTTCGCCCATAGTAGCGGCGGACAAGGCCATAACCGGTATATCATATTTAGCGGACAGCTCGGCGCGGAGCTCTTGGGCCGGTTCACTGTCAGGCTTCATTGTGTTGATGACCAGGATAAAGGGCTTGCCGACTTCCTTCAGCTCAGCGATTACCCGTTCTTCCGCATCCACATAGGAGGAGCGCGGAATTTCGGCAATGCTGCCGTCAGTGGTGATGACCACGCCCAGGGTGGAATGCTCCTGGATAACCTTGCGGGTCCCGATTTCGGCAGCCTCCTGGAACGGGATGGGCTCATCAAACCACGGAGTGGAAATCATCCGGGGACCGGCTTCATCCTCGTAGCCCTTGGCTCCCTGCACGGCGTAGCCGACGCAATCCACCAGCCGGACATTGACATTCAAGCCTTCTCCAACCGAGATTTGGACCGCATTGTTGGGAACGAATTTGGGCTCAGTGGTCATAATGGTGCGGCCGGCGGCGCTTTGCGGCAGCTCATCCACCGCTCTCACCCGGTCCGACTCGTTTTTGATATTGGGAATGACCACCGACTCCATAAAGCGCTTAATGAAGGTGGACTTCCCCGTGCGTACCGCTCCGACTACACCGATATAGATGTCTCCGCCGGTGCGTTCGGCAATGTCCTTAATGATATCGACTCGTTCCAACATGATCCCCTCCTGGATTCCTTCAAAATGTAGTACAGCAAGCGCCGGAGCAATCCGCGTCAACTTTTCTCCCGCCCTTCCTGTACCCGAAAAAGATGCCTGATGTGAGCCACAATGGAAGCCACACTCGTACCATCTTTTGGACTAGTAAAAATATATGTGTACAGCCCCGGAATATGACAGAGAATTCTATAGTAAATTCCCGGGAGTACCCATTGTCCAATCCGGCTTTCCGCAAGGCATGCGCAAAGCTTCCCCGATTTATGATATATGAGCGGTATACAGGGCTTATGACTGCCCTGTACACCGAAAAATGCACAAACGCAAAAAAAGCTGCATTATGCAGCTTCGTGTGTCGGCAAAACATATATTTATTGGAGATGTCCTACACTACCACAGCTCTTCCTCTTCCTGCTGCCGCTTCAGCTGTGCCCGTACCGCAGCCTTAAGCGGGTCCTCCGGCAGTTCCACCGTGACCTGACCTGTCACTCTGGCCTGGCAGGCAAACCGGTAGCCCTGTCCCTTCAAAGCCCCCAGCTTGGCCGCTTCCGCCTGTTTGGGCTCGGAAAGCCCCTCTGCACCGCCGACTATTTTCACCTTGCACATCAGGCACCCCAAGCCTCCGCTGCATCGTGTTCTAATCGCCACCTTCGCCTGTCTGGCGGCCTCCAGCAGCGTTACCCCTGCGCGGGCATTGATTCTTCTTCCGTCCGGTAGAAACTCAACCTCGGGCATATGAATGCGTCTCCCTTCTTACTCTTCCAACCTGCATACTATCATCATATCATCCATATGGAATAATGAAAAAAAACCTGGTATGTAAAAAGACCGCCCAGCAGGCGGTCATTAAACAAAATATGCTGATAAAATCCTACTTTTTCCCGCCCATCATCATTTTCATGAGGGCTTCCATATTGTTTGGATTGAGGTTGCTGCCCTTTACCGCCTTGACAATTTCGCTCATGGTCTGCTCCGAAACCGGAACATTCACCATAGACGCCACCTGCTTAATCAGCTGGCGCAGCTGCTCATCGCTTTGCATAGTGCCGGGCTTCACATTGCTGGCGAGCTTATGAATATCCTTTTGGGTAACGGATTTGCCGGTTTTGGTTTTGACAGCCTTCAGCACATCCTTGGACATATCTTTGCCGGGCATCGGTTTGCCTCCCCTATTCCTTTGGCGATCATCGCCGGATAGGGTCTTGTATGACAAGGACCCGGAAAAGGTTTGGGCGGAGAAAGATGCCCTCAAGCTGGTTTTCAGACTTGCCCTAACCAAGCCACTTGCCGGCGGCCTCCTGGGCAATCTCCTCAATCTCATGGGTGCGGACGCGGCCCATCAGATCCTCCACTCCCCGCTTGGGCTCCTTGCCCTCAAACAGCACCTGGTAAAGCACCTGGGTAATCGGCATACGAACCTGATGCTGCTTGGACAATTCATAGGCAGCGCGGGTGGTTTTGACCCCTTCCACCACCATGCCCATCTCCTCCAATACTGCGGCCAAGGGTTTCCCCTGTCCCAGCATGTATCCGGCCCGCCAATTGCGGCTGTGCCGGCTGGTACAGGTGACCACCAGGTCGCCGAAGCCGGAGAGCCCCGCAAAGGTAAGCGGATTGGCCTCCAGGGCCACACCGAGTCGGGCAATCTCCGCCAGCCCGCGGGTCATGAGAGCGGCTTTGGCATTATCGCCGAATTGCAGGCCGTCACTCATCCCGGCCCCCAAAGCGATAATGTTCTTCAAGGCGCCGCTTACCTCCACCCCGACCACATCCGGATTGGTGTATACCCGGAAATAGGGGCTCATGAAGAAATCCTGGGCCGCCTCCGCGGCTTCCAGCTGCTTGGCTGCCACCACAATGGTGGTGGGGCACTTCACGATAACCTCCTCCGCGTGGCTGGGGCCAGACAGGACGACAATCCGGTCAGGGTTCTGCTGCGGCAGCTCCTCGGCGATAACGCTGGTCATCCGCTTCAGCGACTCTGTCTCAAAGCCCTTAGCTGCGTGGATGACAAGCGTTTCGGGAGACAGGAAGGGACGGATATTCCCCGCAACCTCGCGCATGCCCGAGGACGGGGCGGCCAGCACGACGGCTTCCGCCCCCTGTACCGCTTCCTCCAGGCTAAGGGTGGCATAAATTCTGCCGGATAAAACCGCGTCCTTCAAATAACGGCTATTGGTATGTAAGGTGTTGATTTCTTGGACTTGCTCGGGATGCCGGGTCCATAAGACTACCTCATGGCCGTTGTCAGCCAGCACAGAGGCCAAGGCGGTCCCCCAGCTGCCCGCCACTAGCACAGCAGTTTTTTTCACAGGCTACCTACCTCCCTTGTAATCGTCACGTCACCTTTAAGGGTAACGTTCAAGAAACCTTCTTCTTCGCGCCAAGCTTGTTTTCCTTCCCCTTAGCCAGCTTCACAATATTGCTGCGGTGCCGGACAAAGGCGAAAAGAGCCACCAGAAGGCTGATCCAGAACAACTCCATCGGCCTGTGCAGCAAAAGAATAAAGACGGGAATAAATGCGGTAAACAAAAGGGAACCAAGGGATACGTACCGGGTAATCACGATAGCGGCAATGGCAATGGCGCCGGCCAAAAGCGCCGGCAAAAAAGCCAGTGTCGCCATAACGCCGATGGTGGAGGCACTTCCCTTGCCTCCCTTAAATCCGAAAAACACCGGCCAGTTATGGCCGACAATTACTGCAACCCCGCAAATAATCCGGGCCCAGATCATATCCTGCCCCAGCCAAACCGGCAGCCAAACGGCCACAATTCCCTTCAGCACATCAAGACTCAGAACAGCAATCGCCGGGCCTTTGCCCAATATGCGCAGCGTATTGGTGGCTCCCGCATTACCGCTGCCGTGCTGGCGGATATCGATGCCCTTCAGCATCCTGCCCAGCAAATAGCTGAAGCTGATGGAACCCAACAGATACGCAACAACCGCTGCAACAATCCACATAACCAACACTCCCCAAAAAGCCTTCCGTTAAGGGAAGGCTTGCTCTCTATTCTTCTGTTAGGACTGCGACGAAATAAAGTACCGCTAATTTGCTGACAAAACTCCCAAAACCGTGGAGATTTTGTCAGCAAAAGCGGGTACTAATTTCCCCGCAGCTCCTTAATCCTCCGATTTGCGGCGGGTGAACAACCGCAGGGGAGTTCCTTCAAAGTCAAATGCTTCCCGGATCTTGTTTTCCAGATAACGCTCATATGAAAAATGCATCAGCTCCGGATCATTGACGAAAATCATAAATGTCGGCGGCTTCACAGCCACTTGGGTGGCATAGTTCAGCTTTAACCGCCGTCCCTTATCCGTCGGAGGCGAATTCAAAGCAACTGCTTCGTTGATCAGATCATTCAGAACGTGGGTAACCACACGCATGGAATGATTCTCCGCCACCTTGTTCACCACCGGATAAAGCTTTTGCAGCCGTTGGCCGGTTTTGGCGGAAACGAAAACAACGGGCGCATAGGACATGAACAGGAAATGGTCTCTGATTTTGGTGGTGAACTGCTGCATGGTTTTGTCGTCCTTTTCAACCACGTCCCACTTATTCACTACAAAAATGCTGGCCTTGCCCGCTTCATGGGCATAACCGGCAATATGCTTATCCTGCTCGATAATCCCTTCCTCGCCGTTGATGATGACCAGCACCACATCCGCCCGCTCAATTGCCTTCATAGCGCGCATGACGCTGTACTTTTCAGTAGATTCATAGACCTTGCCCCGCTTGCGCATGCCGGCGGTGTCTATGAGAACATACTTCTGGCCGTCCTTCTCAAAAGGGGTGTCAATGGCATCCCGGGTGGTGCCGGCCACATCGCTGACGATAACCCGCTCCGCACCCAGCATAGCATTCACCAGGGAGGACTTGCCCACATTAGGACGGCCGATAAGCGCCACCTTAATGACATCATCGCCGTATTCATCTCCCGTATCCTCCGGAAAATGCTTGCTGGCTTCATCCAGCAGGTCGCCAATACCCAGGCCATGGGCACCGGATATGCCGACG
>JAQSYT010000403.1 GCA_029256065.1 Paenibacillaceae bacterium | reverse complement strand
TCACCTTCTTGAACAAATGGATGAAATAAGAGGGGTTATCGTAGCCGATGGCATCGGCCACCAGGCTGACCGGCAGGTCTGTGGTATCCAGCAGCCGGCAGGCCTGTTTGATCCGCCTGGCGGTCAAATAATCGCTGACGCTGCTCCCGGTCTCCTCCCGAAAAATCCGGGAAATATAGTTATTGGACAAATGAAGCGCTGCCGCCAAATGGTCCATGGAGATCTTCTCCTGATAATGCGCCTCGATCCAGCTCATCACCCGCTCCGAATATCTGGCGCTCCGCATAGGTTTGGACTGGTTGGCAGAGCCGCTGCCCGCGAAGGCCGCCTCAGGCAGATGCTGGAGGAACTGCAGAAAAAACAGCGTCAGCTCCTCCGGGTCCTCTCCCTTGCCGCTGGAATGGGCATGCTGGTAGGTATCGAACACCCATTCCATCCGTTCCGCATCCTGCTGCAGATCATAGGCATGGGGTTGGCCGCTGTCCCGGCACAGCGCTTCGAATCTGGCCCGCCGGGCTGGGAAGGCCCCCAGCAGCTCCTCTGCAGCCAAGGGGTCCACATAGAAGATAGACCGCTCATACGGCTGGTCGGAAGACAGCTCCACATACACCTGATGAAGCTGGTACGGCTGGAAAAAGAAAAGCATGCCTTTCCGCAGCCGGTAGGTTTGCCGGTTGAGAACAACAGTGCCCTGCCCTTCGTGGACAAGCATACACTCACAGCATTGATGCCAATGATAATATCCCTTGAAATGCTCCGTAAGCCGGATGCGGTAATCCCAAAACATGGTGGAATGGTCAAAGTAAACAGGCTCGAACAGCTTGTTCATCGGAAACCTCATATGGATAGAATAATGATATTTCCTCATAGTATGCCACAATTTCGGCCAATGGGGCAATGCTATAATCAGAATTAATCCAGTTATTCTACATTCTACAAACGAGGTGTCTACTATGGAAAAAGTCGCAAACGGCATTTGGAAAATGATCCATGGCGTACCGGAAACGCATACGCCTGTCAGGTACCGCAGCGCTCCTGTCAAGGAAGCTGCTCTGGAAAGTCTGCCTTGTCCGGGCAAGCCGCCATTCACGGAGGAGGAGGTTTCCATCCGGGTTACGCCCCGGGGAGTGCTCATTGAGCTGCCTCTGGAGGGGGACGAGCATATCTACGGCTTTGGCTTGCAGCTTCATGCGGTGGACCATACCGGCCGCAAAAAGGTGATTCGCGTTAACAGCGATCCCGTTGCCGATACCGGCGACAGCCATGCGCCTGTTCCCTTCTATGTGTCCACCAAGGGCTACGGAGTGCTGGTGGATACCAACCGGTACGCCGCCTTTTATTGCGGCACCAATCTGCGCAAGGGGGAATCCGAGCACCGGAAGCAGGAGCAGAAGGCCATCGGAACCTCCGAAATCGAGCTGTACGGTTATCAGGTGTCAGAGGGCAACCGGACAGTGTCCGTGGATGTGCCCACAGCCAAAGGCATCGAAATTTATTTCTTCGAAGGCCCTGGTCTCCGGGATGCCGTCCAACGCTACAACCTGTTCTCCGGGGGCGGTGCACTGCCGCCCATGTGGGGCCTGGGCATGTGGTACCGGGCTTACAGCGCAGCCAAGAAGGAGGATGTGATGCGGCTGGCCGGCACCTTCCGGGAGGATAACATGCCGGTGGATGTGTTCGGCTTTGAGCCGGGCTGGCAGACCAAGGCCTATTCCTGCTCCTTCGTCTGGGATGAGGGCCGCTTCCCGTCCCACGAAACCATGCTCCAGGAGCTGTATGACATGGATTACCGGGTGAATCTGTGGGAGCATCTCTTCGTACATCCCTCCTCACCCATGTATGACAAGCTGAAGCCCCACTCCGGGGATTATGAGGTATGGGAGGGGCTTGTCCCGGACTTATCCATCAGGGAGGCGCGTGAAGCCTTTTCCGGACATCACAAGCAAGCTTTTGTGGACAAGGGCATCGCCGGCTTCAAGCTGGATGAATGTGACAGCTCAGACTATGTCCACTCCAACTGGTCCTTCCCGGATATCGCAGGTTTCCCCTCCGGCATGGACGGCGAGCAGATGCATAACCAACTAGGCACTCTCTACCAGCAGGCGATTCTCGCTCCCTTCGAGGAAACAGGCAAACGGACCCTGTCCCAGGTCAGAGCATCCGGCGCCATGGCTGCACCACTGCCCTTTGTGCTGTACAGCGATCTGTATAACCACAAGGTCTTCATCCGCGGCGTTGTCAATTGCGGCTTCTCCGGTTTGTTATGGTCTCCCGAGGTGCGCCAGGCGGAATCGCCGGAGGATCTGATCCGCCGGATTCAGACGGCCGTCTTCTCCCCTATGGCCCTGCTGAACTGCTGGCGCATCCCCAATCCGCCCTGGATGCAGGTGGACCGGGAGAAGAATGTGACCGGGGAGTTCCTGGACAATTATACGGAGATCCGCGATCTGTGCCGCTCCCTGTTCCAGACCCGGATGTCCCTGATTCCCTACCTGTACTCGGCGTATGCCCGCTACAGCCAGGAAGGATTGCCGCCGTTCCGCGCTTTGGTGATGGATTATCCGGAGGACCCCAACACCTACGGAATCGATGACGCCTATATGATGGGAGACTCCCTTCTGGTGGCTCCGGTCATCACCGGCAGTACGGAACGCCAGGTTTATTTGCCCAAGGGGACCTGGCACTGCTTCTGGACCCGCAAGGTCTATGAAGGGGACCAATCCTACATGCTTGCACCAGGGCTGGAGCAGATTCCAGTATTCGTCAAGGACGGCACCCTGCTGCCGCTGGCCAAGCCTCTGCCGTTTGTGGCCGACGATGCTGTGTTCCAGGTGGAGCTTCACCCCTTCGGGGCACAAGCAAGGGAATGCTCCTTGTATGAGGATGACGGAGCTTCCTATGCATACCGTGAGGGCAAGCACAATTGGATCAAAGTGGAGCTTACGGAGCAAAAGACGGTTCATGTGGAGCGGACAGGAAATTACCCAGTCCACCGCTACCAATTCAGCAGCGCCATATAAAGCAGCAAACCCCCGAAACCTCCGCTGGACGGCGGCGTTTCAGGGGTTTTCTTTATGTTAGGGGCGAAGCGCCAGCGGACTGTTCTGTACAGTCTCGATCCATACCCGGGAGATCAGTTCATGACCTGCCGCCGTAGGGTGGACACCATCTGCTGTCCAAAAGGTTGCCTGCGCCCGCTTGGCCGCCTCGTTAAAGGACTTCTGCAGCGGAACGAACAATGCTCCGCTTTCCTCAGCCAGCTGCTTGACTACCGCCTGATAAGCGCCAACCAGGCTTTGCCATTCCTCCCACCGCTCCTCAGTGGCACCGCAGTTCAAGATAAACGGCTCCATCAGAATCAGTCCGGTATCGGGCAAATATTCCTTGGTGATCTCAAGCAAATGGCGGTAGGAGCTTTCGAACCGGTCTCCGGCGCCTTCGGGCAGCCCGTTCACGATCCGCCACGCATCATTCACGCCGATAAGAATGCTCAAGCGTTTCGGATACAAATAGATCGCATCCTCGTTCCAACGGGCATACAAATCGGATACCCGGTTGCCGCTGATTCCCCGGTTAAGGAAAACCGGCCCGGCTTCCGCCAGGTCATGACCCAGCTTGCCAGCAATCCTGGCGGCATACCCGTGGCCGAGACTGTAAGCGTCAGCCCGGTTCCGGCCAGTATCGGTAATGGAATCTCCCTGAAACAAAACATCCACTGTCTGTTCAAAGCGCATTTCCTTGCTCCCCTTTTTCAATGAAATGAGATGAAATGAAATCATGCCGGCTATACCGTGCGTTACCGGTAACACCAGAATTATACCACAGGTTGCCTTTAAAGAGGGTACGGGCTTTTCATTTTTTATGGGGCAAATCAGAGAAGGAGACGAAGCTAACGCATGAATTGGCAGCTGGCCGCATTCCATATAATAAGCGCCACACGATATCCGCCTAGGGTTTGTTTGCAAACACGCCCTAATGCAAGGAGCGATTTATATGAAGCTAGATCTGGGTTGCGGCTGCAATAAACATGAGGGCTTTTTCGGAATTGACAAAAGACAGCTGGAGGGAGTGGATTTGGTTTGGGATTTGAATAAGGGAATTCCGCTGCCGGATAATTCGGCTGAATGGGTGATGGTCTGCCGCTTCGCCCACGTGGACGATTGGCAGGCCTTCATGTCGGAAATCCACAGGGTGCTGATCCATCGTGGGATCGTCTGTATTCTGGCCCCTTATGCGCACAGCTTTCGGCATATTTCCAATCCGCTGCTTAAGCATCGTTTTGATGAGCGGACGCCACGGTATTGGACCACAGATTTTTTTCAGCCACCGCAAAGCCCTGCCTCTCCGCCTATTTCCGACTACGGGGAAGATTTGGATATACCGTTTGATTTCCGTATGCTGCGTATGGAATTGTTCTATGCCGAAAGCTTCCGCCCTCCCTTCTACGACCAAGAAGAGCTGGAGATGCTGCTTTCTCTCCAAGTCAATCTGGTGGATGAAATTATGTATCACCTGGTGGCAGTGAAGGAGTCTGT
>JAQSYT010000402.1 GCA_029256065.1 Paenibacillaceae bacterium | reverse complement strand
TGTCAAAAAAGAACTTTGACAGGCTCTAGTTTGAGCATGCCAAAAACGAAGGTGTGACAGAGGCGCTTGACAGGTTTCGTTCATATCAACGGAAGTGAGAGACGCTATTGAGCTGAAAAAGCATGTTTTAAAATTCTAACGGCGGTAGGGGACCTTATTCTCGCCTTTTCGTTACTTTAGCTGATCATTTGGCCCAAATAAGGGCTGTGGGCGCCGTTAGGAATTTTGAACTGCACTTTTGAACCAAATAGCGGCGCTGGCCGCCGTTAGAATCTGATCACCTCCAGGCTCCCGCCTCTTCCGAAGCACCGAGAGTGCACTGCTCCCTTTCAAGCTCCACAAGTGCGCTGGACATATCCCCTCCTAAGCTGCAAATCCAAATCTTCTCATGGTCCTCCGGTGGTTTCCTTTGGTCCGCCTCATCCCTGCCTACCTCCCAGCCCTTCCCCTCAGCTCAACCCAATTATCAACCCGATAACCATCCATGTAAACGCCAACATTCGACAAAGTTCATAGTATGTTCATTTTTTCACATAATTGGACCGTATTACTTTTGAAAATGATTGATTTCAATTTATCAAGTGGTTATTATGAATTTGAAATTAGGAGATCATCTGACAGAAAGAAAATTTCGATAGGAGTGGACGAAATGACACTGACTACCCAAGTTCTGGATTACTCCTCCAAGGCGTATCTGGATAAGCTTGACGCCTATTGGCGCGCAACCAACTATATTTCTGTAGGCCAGCTCTACCTGAAAGGCAACCCTCTGCTCAAAGAACCGCTGCAGGATGCCCATGTGAAGGTAAAGCCCATCGGCCACTGGGGCACCATCCCCGGACAGAACTTTATCTATGCCCACCTGAACCGAGTCATCACCAAGTATGATCTGGATATGTTCTACATCGAAGGCCCCGGCCACGGCGGTCAAGTCATGGTTTCCAACTCCTATCTGGACGGAAGCTATACCGAAATTTATCCGGAAATCACCCGGGACATTCCCGGCCTGATCAAGCTCTTCAAGCAATTCTCCTTCCCGGGCGGGGTCGCTTCCCATGCCGCACCGGAAACACCGGGCTCCATCCATGAGGGCGGCGAGCTGGGTTATGCTCTCTCCCACGGTGTGGGCGCTATTCTGGACAACCCGGAGCTGATCTCTGCTGTTGTGATCGGCGACGGCGAAGCTGAAACCGGACCGCTGGCCGCATCCTGGTTCTCCAACCGGTTTATTAATCCCATCACCGACGGTGCTGTACTGCCGATCCTTCACCTGAACGGCTTCAAAATCAGCAATCCTACCATCCTCTCCCGCCAAACCCGTGAGGAAATGGATGCTTATTTCACCGGTATGGGCTGGGAGCCCCATTACGTGGAAGGCTCTGAGGCCGATCTTATGCATCCGGAAATGGCTAAGGTATTGGATACCGTCATCGAGAAAATCAAGGCGATTCAAAAGAATGCCCGTGACAACAATAACACTGTCCGTCCGCTTTGGCCGATGCTCGTCTTCCGCACTCCGAAGGGCTGGACCGGTCCGATGGAATGGGACGGCGTTCCCAACACAGGCTCCTTCCGTGCCCACCAGGTTCCGATTCCTGTGGACCAAAAGAACATGCAGCATGCCCCTGCCCTGCTGGAATGGATGAAGAGTTACCGTCCGCAGGAGCTGTTCAATGACCAAGGCCGCCTCCTTCCGGAAATCGAAGAAATTTTGCCTACCGGCGACAGAAGAATGGGCAAAAACCCGGTAACCGATGCCGGCAAGCTGATCAAGGATCTGAAGCTGCCCGATTTCACCAAATTTGCACTGGATAATTCCAATCCCGGCCAAATTACTGCTCAAGATATGCTGGTGCTGGGCAAATATATGAAGGAAGTTATTGAGCTCAATGAAGAGCAGCGGAACTTCCGTATCTTCGGCCCGGATGAAACCATGTCCAACCGTCTTGGGTCCGTATTCCAGGTTACCAAGCGCCAATGGATGGATACCATCCAGGAGCCGCAGGACGAATTCCTCGCTCCTTACGGCCGTGTGATTGATTCCCAGCTGTCCGAGCACCAGGCGGAAGGAATGCTGGAAGGCTATGTGCTTACCGGCCGTCACGGATTTTTTGCCAGCTATGAAGCGTTCCTGCGGGTTGTAGACTCCATGATCACCCAGCACTTCAAGTGGCTGCGCAAGGCTACCGATCAAGGCTGGCGTGCAGATATCCCTTCCTTGAACGTCGTGGCTACCTCCACCGTGTTCCAGCAGGACCATAACGGCTATACCCACCAAGACCCGGGTCTTTTGGGACACTTGGCCGACAAGAAGCCGGAATTCATCCGGGAATATCTGCCTGCAGATGCCAACTCCCTGCTGGCTGTGTTCGATAAGGTGCTCAATGACCGTCAAAAGATCAACCTGATCGTTTCTTCCAAACATCCGCGTCCGCAATGGTTCAGCACTGAAGAAGCAACCGTGCTGGTAGAAAAGGGTTTGAAGATCATCGATTGGGCCAGCACCGACAAAGGACAGGAGCCGGATGTGGTTATTGCTTCCGCCGGTACAGAACCGACGATTGAAAGCCTGGCCGCTATCTCCATTCTTCACGAGAAGCTGCCTGAGCTGAAGATCCGTTACATCAACATCGTGGACCTTCTGAAGCTGAGAAGCCAAAAGCTGGACCCGCGTGGCCTGTCCGACGAGGAGTTCGACAGCTATTTCACTGCCGACAAGCCGGTTATCTTCGCCTTCCACGGTTACGAAGGGCTGATCAAGGATCTGTTCTTCGACCGTCATAATCATAACCTGCATGTCCACGGCTACCGGGAAAACGGCGATATCACCACTCCCTTCGATATGCGCGTCCTGAACCAAATGGACCGGTTCGATCTGGCCAAGGAAGCGGTATTGAGCCTTCCTAACGCAGCCCAATATAAAGCCATCGCCGATGAAATGGATGCCATCATCAAGAAGCATCACCGGTTTATCCGTGAGGAAGGCTATGATCTTCCGGAAGTGGAAAGCTGGAAGTGGACAGAACTGAAATAAGCAATTGTAAAGCATTGAAGCTTGTACCATCCTTTCGCCTTCTCCTTCCTTAGGAGGAGGCGTTTTTTTTGTTTTGCATCATTGATCCGGGACAGTTTTCGTTGCTGGGGAATCTTGCCAGCTGATTAGGAAACGCTTACATTATAATCGCCGGGAATTGTAGCTATCCGGACATGAATAACCGAGGAGGAAATTTATGATGTTCTCGCAATGGTTCCCAAAATGGCTGTCTCTGCTCCTTGCAGTAGCTCTGACAACAGCTGCATGGGCTGGACTGCTGCTCCGGCCAACCATAATTCAAGCCGCCGGGGAAAATCTCATTCCCAATCCCGGTTTTGAAGCAGGAGATGCCAACTGGGAAAAATGGGGCAGTCCTCTCTTGGCAGACAACACCGCCCGCAGCGGAGCAAAATCCCTGCTGGTGAAACGCAGCACAGGGGGAGCCTCCGCATCCGTTGCCGTGCAGCCGGGCAAAACCTACCAGGTGGGACTGTGGGTGAAATTTGCCGCAGCCGGTGTAACCGGCCATTCCATCTCCATGGATTCCTTCGGCACCCAGCAGGGCCAGCAGAATATAAGCTTTTCCGGCTCCACCGGGTGGGAATACAAGCAGCTGCTGTATACCCCGCCCCAAGGTGTTTCGTACATCCGCATCTCCTTCTGGAATAGCACAGCGGCGGATTATTATATTGACGATGCAGTGATCCGGGAGAATGTGGATATTGAGAATCCCACGGCCCCCGGTGCCTGGCAGACACTGGAGCACCATCCGGACAGCCTGACCCTGCAGTGGGAGGGCTCCACAGACGATATAGGTGTGGCCTCCTATGAGCTGTCCTACAAAAAAGTGGAGGACCCGCTTTGGACAACACTTCATATTCACCATGCAGCGGGCCAAACGGATTATACATTTACTATCCCAGGGCTGGACAGCTACTCTGTCTATGCCATCCGGCTTCTTGCCGTGGATGGGGCAGGCAACCGTTCAGAGCAGGTGCTGGGATTGGAGGCTACACCCGGACCCAATCTGGTGGCTAATCCCGGTCTTGAATCAGGCTCTGTGACACCGTGGGAAATCTGGAAGAGTCTTTCCGTCACCGACAGTAGCCCCCACAGCGGCCAATATGCCCTCTGGGTGAAGAATCTGACAGGCGGCGGCACCAAAAAAATCACCGCCGATCCGGATACCCGCTATCTCTTCAGCTATTGGTCGCGTTTTGCGGCGCAGCCGGGAGGATGGTTCGGGCTGGACGGCACCTTCATGGGGCCGGTGGAAACCCGTACCCCCATCCTGCCGGAGACCGGCTTAACCTGGTCCTATACGGAACGCTCCCTCCGCTCAGGCTCTGCCGATACACTGCTGCGGTTATCCGTCTGGAACAATACGGGAGTGGATATGTTTATGGACGATGTGTTTATCGGCAAGCTGCCGGATCTGCCGGAAAGTCTGGAGCCAACCATGCCCGGCAGCCTGTCTGTGGTCTCCTCAGACGGCGTGTCCGTACAGCTCCAATGGT
>JAQSYT010000401.1 GCA_029256065.1 Paenibacillaceae bacterium | reverse complement strand
TCACGCGGGTCAGGCTCATGGCAAAGATAGCCCCGCCGATAGCCAAGAGGGCAAAGACAAAGAACATCAGATTGGCAGGAGTCAAAAACAAATCCTTCAGGCCGTCCCAGATTGAACCGAACATGCCGAGTACCTCCTAAGGGCTTTGCCGCTAGGCAAAGCCTACTTCGTAAGCATAAGCTAAGTTTTTGCGTGAGCAAAAACTAACTTCGTAAGCATCCGCTGGGCTTTGCCGCTAGGCAAAGCCTGCTTCGTAAGCGCCTGGTAGGATGCACATCAATGCGCATCAGCCAGCCAGTAGCGGGCGGATTCTAACGGACCACGAAGCCGTTATTTCGCAATAAAGACCGCCCTAGAATTTCTAACGGACCACAGAGACGTTATTTCCCAAAATCGGACTAGAATCCAGCCATTTTGGAGTAAATAACGGCCGTCACTTCCGTTAGGATTTCAAACTGACCTTTTTTCGCCAAATAGCGGCTCTCACTTCCGTTAAAATGCAACAACCTAAGTATACACCATATTTTACCAACAAACACTCTGAATGTATAAACCTTTGGGAAATCTACATAACTGTACTCATTCGGCACTTCTTAATAGAAGCATCGCATCAGGCCACCAGTCTTCCAAACCGGCCAACCAGGAGCTGCTTACTCCTTGGCCGCTCCGGCTTTCCCCTTGGGCAGCTGCGAGATATTGTCCTGCCGGATCAGCCGGTTGTTGTTATCCAGCCACTCCCGGTCCTTGAACAGATCATCCCGGCTGTACGCCGCCAGCTCAAAGTTATTGGTCATCACAATAGCCTCAGTCGGACACACCTCCGTGCACAGATCGCACAGAATGCAGATTTCGAAATTGATATCATAGGTATCGATGACCTTGCCCTTTTTCTCCGGGTCGGGATTGGCCTTACCCGTCAGGGTGATACATTCCGTGGGGCAAATCCGGGCGCATTGATTGCAAACGATGCATTTCTCCGGATCAAAATGCTGGATCCCCCGGAAGCGGTCCGGCATCTTAAGCGGCACATCCGGGTAGGCGTATGTGACCTTCTTTTTCAACATCTGTTTGAAGGTGAAGCCCATTCCTTTGACAATTCCCTTCATGCGAACGCCTCCTTTCGCTTTACGAATGACCGGCCGGTCAGAACAAGGGAAGACCCTCAAATCGACTTTGCCGATTTCGAGGCTTCCATAACACCATCCAGCCTTCGGCAGGGACCGGTGTTATTTCAGAATAGCTCCATCACCAGCGCCGTAATAAAAATATTAGCCAATGCCAAGGGCAGCAGCACCTTCCAGCCGAAGCTCATCAGTTGGTCCACCCGGACACGGGGCATGGTGGCCCGGAGCCAGAACAGGAGGAACACCACCGACGAGAACTTGAGCAGAAACCAGACGATGCCCGGGATAAACTCAAGGAACGGGAAGGGTGCATACCAGCCGCCCAGGAACATGGCAGTGGTCAGTGCCGCGATAGCGAACATGTACACATACTCCGCCAGCATGAAGAAGGCAAAGCGGAAGCCGCTGTACTCTACATGGTAGCCGGCAACAAGCTCCGATTCGGCCTCAGGCAGGTCGAAGGGGGTCCGGTTCAGCTCAGACACAGCCGCAATAATGAATACGCCGAACGCCACAATCTGCGGCAAGAAGTTCCAGTTCCAGAAGCCGGAGCCCTGGTGGAGCACAATGTCACGGATGTTCATGGTACCGCTCATCATGATGATGCCGGTCATGGACATGACCAGGGGAATCTCATAGCTGATCATCTGTGCTGCGGAGCGCATGCCGCCAAGCAGCGCATATTTATTGTTGGAGGCCCAGCCTCCCAGAACGATGCCGATGGTGGAAATGCTGGACAGCGCCGCATAATACAGCACCCCCACATTGAGGCTGGAGAAATATCCCCAGCTGGTGTAAGGAATGGCCGCCAGGACGGCGAAGGAAGGAACAAACACGATAGCGGGCGCCAGAATGAACAGATGCCGGTCCGCCTTGGCAGGAATGGTGTCCTCCTTGATCAGCAACTTCAGCACATCCGCCACGGTTTGGAGAAGTCCCAGGGGACCCGTCCGGGTGGGGCCGTGCCGGAGCTGCATCCAGCCGATGACCTTGCGTTCGAAGAAGATGGCATAGGTTACGAAGCCCAGCACCAGCAGCAGCATGGTCACGGCTACCAGAAGAAACAGGCTGAAGCTGCCCAGCGTCAGCTCTCGGGTCAATAAATCCGTCATCAGCCATCCACCTCTCCGACGACAATATCAATTCCGCCCAGAATGGTAATCAGGTTGGTCATGGTTTCCCCTACCAGTAGCTTGGGAAGAATCTGCAGATTCACAAAGGAAGGGCGCTTGAACTTCAGCCGGTACGGCTTATCCTTGCCCTTTGATATAATATAACAGCCGATTTCTCCACGCGGGGATTCGATGCTGGCGAACAGCTCTCCCTCCGGTACCCGGAGCACCCGGGGCGCCTTGCCCATGGTCTCGCCTTCATGGGGGAATTGCTCCAAGGCCTGCTCCAGAATCCGCAGTGACTGGACAATTTCCTCCATCCGCACCAGATAGCGGGCATAGCAATCGCCTCCCGTCTGCACCGGCACATCGAACTGGAAGCGGTCATAGATGCAATACGGCTGCTTCTTGCGCACATCATAATCCACGCCGGTGCAGCGCAGATTCGCGCCGCTTAAGCCATAGTTAATGGCCGTCTCCGCATCATAGCGTCCCACACCCTTGATCCGCGCCAAAAAAATCTCATTGCCGCTGACCAGCGTATGATACTCCTCCAGCTTTCCGGGCATCGAGCGGACAAATTGCCGCACCTTCTCAATCCAGCCCTCAGGAGCATCCCACTTCACGCCGCCCACCCGCATGTAGTTGTAGGTGAGACGGGCTCCGCTAAGCTCATTGAAGAGATCAATAATGGTTTCCCGGTCGCGGAAGGCGAACAGGAACGGGCTCATGGCTCCGATATCCAATAAATATGTACCCCACCAAACCAGATGGCTGGCTATCCGCTGGAGCTCCATGACAATCAAACGCAGGAACTGGGCCTTCTCGGGAATTTCAAGCTCCATCATTTTCTCAACCGTGTTTACGAACACATAGTTATTCGTCATAGCCGACACATAATCCAGCCGGTCCGTGTAGGGGATAATCTGCGTGTAGTTCAGATTCTCCGCCAGCTTCTCGGTGCCCCGGTGGAGATAACCCATAACGGGTATCGCCTCGGTAATTACCTCGCCGTCCAGCTTGACAATCACCCGGAAAACACCGTGAGTGGACGGATGCTGCGGGCCTACATTCAAGAGCAGTTCTTCAGTACGCAATGCCACTTGTGTCACACCTCCGGATCCAGCGGTTCGTAGTCCTTGCGGAGAGGATGGCCTTCCCAATTATCCGGCAGCATAATCCGCACCAGATTGGGATGTCCCGGAAAATCCACACCCAATAAATCGAATATCTCCCGCTCATGCCAGTCGGCTCCCGCCCAAGTTCCGGTGACGGAGTCAACAGAGGGGGCGTTCCGGTCCAGCTTCACTTTAATCCCAAACTCCTGCATATCGTCTATCCGTAAGAAATGATAAATGACCTCCAGATGCGTCTCCAAATCAGATCCGGCCAGATTGCGCAGATACGTCATCCCCAAGCCGGGATGATCATGCAAAAGCGTCGCAGCTTCCTTCATGGAAGCGGGGTCCAGGACCACAAAGGGTAGATGGTCATCCCTTTCATTGATGAACGCCTCCAGCACAGCCTGCTCGCCCAGGGCTTCCTTCAGTATGCTGACGAATCCGTCCAGCACCGGTTGCTTCGGGGATGGGGTTTTCGGCGGAGCATCCGCCGCTTCTTCACCGGCCTCCGCCTTCTTCGCCGCCTCCCGCGCGGCTGCCCGGGCTGCTCTTGCTTCAGCGGCCGCCTTGGCCTTAGCTTCCTTGGCCGCTGCCTCATCGGCGCCGCCCTCCGCGGCTGCAGGAGGCTCCCCCGAGGGCTCCTTGATATCGTCACTCACGTGCCGTCACCTGCTTCCCGGTCTTGGCTTCATACCGAATCTTTTCCTGAAGCTTGTTAATGCCATAGATCAGGGCAGCGGGGTTGGGCGGGCAGCCGGGTATGTACACATCCACCGGAACCACTTGATCCACCCCTTTGACAACGGAATAAGAGCGAATATACGGTCCTCCCGCAGTAGCGCAGGAGCCCATGGCAATCACCCATTTGGGCTCAGGCATCTGGTCATACAGCCGGCGCAGCAGGGGAGCCATCTTTTTGGTCACAGTTCCCGCCACCAGCATGACATCGGATTGCCGGGGAGATGTCCGGAAGATAACGCCGAACCGGTCCAGGTCATAGTGGGACGCGCCCGTTCCCATCATTTCGATGGCGCAGCAGGCAAGCCCGAAGGTCAGAGGCCAGAGGGAGTTGCTTCTCGCCCATCCCTTCAGCTGCTCCAGGGTGGTCATAAACACATTGCGCTCCAGCTCCGCTCTTTCGTCAGGGGAAATATCCTTTAAAGTGAAGTCCATTGCAGCACCTTCTTCTTCCAGGCATAGA
>JAQSYT010000400.1 GCA_029256065.1 Paenibacillaceae bacterium | reverse complement strand
GCGGGTAATCGTTTTGACGGATATCAGCAGTGTGGTGGGAGGCTACGGTGAGCCGGATGACACCCAATCGTTAATCAGACTTCTGCTGTATGCCAATGAAATGGAGCTGGAGGGACTGGTGGCCACCTATTCCAGTCATGGACACCGGATTTACCCGGAATATATAGAGATGATCCTTCATGTTTACGGTCAGGTGTTTGGTAATCTTCAGAAGCATGACCACCGGTATCCTACTCAGGAAAAGCTGCAAGGCCTGGTGAAACGCGGCAATCCCCAGGATGGTCCGGCGCATGTGGGTGAGGGCATGGACACGGAAGGCTCGGAATGGATTATCGCTTGTGCGGACAAGGAGGAGGACCACCCGCTGTGGATTCTTGTCTGGGGCGGGACAACGGACTTGGCCCAGGCCTTATGGAAGGTGAAGCATACCCGGGGAGCAGAGGGGTATAAGCAGTTCAAGGCCCGGTTGAGAGTGTACGCCATCGGCGATCAATATGCTATGGGCAGCCGGGTGCGGGACGAAAATCCCGACCTGTTCTATATCGTCTCCAAGGATTCCTTCCGGGGGCTGTATAAGGACGGCGATACCAAGCTGGTGGACAGCGTTTGGGTGGACCGCCATATCCGCTCCGGCCACGGCATTCTGGGCGCCGCTTATCCTTTGTACGAAGGCGGGGATCCGTGGGGCAGGGTCAGCGGCATAAAGGAAGGGGACACAACTTCTCTTCTGTATCTGATTAACAACGGATTAGGAGATCCCGAACATCCGGAATGGGGCTCCTGGGGCGGACGTTTCCAGCCGTTAGTTGGAAAAACCTTTGCAGATGCGGAGGATACAGTTGACGGAACAGCCAGCGCCGGAGCATCGGTGTACCGGTGGCGGGAGGCGTTCCAGAATGATTTTCAAGCGAGAATGGACTGGTGTACAGGCAGCTATGCGGAATGCAATCATGCACCGGTTGCCGTTATAGACATCATTGGAAATGATATGCCTGCTGCGGGAGACACAACCCGGCTTCAAGCCGCAGCATCCAGTGATCCGGATGGGGACAAGCTTACCTTCCGCTGGGAGTTCTGCCGGGAAGCAAGCACTTACCAAGGGGAGATTGCGATTAAGGGAGAGCATACGCCTACAGCGGAGCTGCAGCTTCCTGCAAACAGCGCGGGACACTGCATTCATATTCTTCTCTGTCTGACTGATCAGGGAGAGCCGCCATTAACCACCTACAAAAGAGTGGTTATTTCCGTTTCATAGCGGACAGCATGATATGGCTAACTTTGTTTAGTTTATTTTATGGTTAATTTATAGTTTTTATTTGATATTAAGTGAAATTCAATGGATTTTTAGCTTATTCTCTATGAATACTTGATTAAAAGTATGTGTTGTCTAAATGAATGGTCTATAGTACACTAGTGGTGTTTAGTTATTAATTAACTTATGTTTATGTAAACTGCGCGGCGGATATCTGCAGTACCTTGTTGTCGCAGCAGCTTCACGCTGCAGGAAGAGGAGGGGACCCTTTTGCCCTTGTCAAAGCATATCTGGTTGGATCAGTTGAAGGTGGAGTACAGGGTTAACCCGCTGGGGATCGACAGGGAAAAGCCGCGGTTCAGCTGGAGCATGGTTTCTGCTGAGCCTGGACAATATCAGACGGCCTATCAATTGTTGGTCGCCAGTGATCCCGCACGGTTAACCCGGGATGAGGCGGATGTCTGGAACAGCGGACACGTCGCTTCCGACAAATCCACGGCCGTTCCATATGCCGGACCTGCCCTTTTGCCCGCGACCCGTTATTATTGGAGGGTGATTGTATGGGATCAGCGAAACAACCCTGTTGATTCCGGAGCCGGGGGTTATTTTGAAACCGGTCTCAAAAGCACGGATGGGGTTGAGGGATGGGACGGCGCCCAGTGGATAGCCATGGAGGGCAAAGCTCTCAACAGCCCAGGCGCCCCTATGCTCCGGAAATCCGTCCGGCTGAACGGAAACGTAACCTCCGCCCGGCTGTATATTTCCGCGCTCGGCACCTTTAAGGTACATATCAACGGGCAGGCTCTGGGTGTTCGGGACCAGGACGGCAATACCGAGTATGAGCTTCTGTCCCCCGGGTGGAGCAATTATGACGCAACCATCCACTATATGACCTATGACGTGACAAGCTATCTGGTCAATCAAGAGGTTGCTGTGATGGGAGCCATCCTCGGAAATGGCTGGTATAACAGCAGGATTTCCAAGGGAAGCGCATATTACGCCGAAGAGGGAAATGAGCTTGCCTTAATGGCGAAGCTGCTGATCACCATGGAGGACGGTTCGGTCCAGGTGCTGGTGACGGATACCGGCTCCGGCTGGAAGACAAATGATGACGGTCCGTACCGGGAGAATGACATCTATGACGGGGAAGCCTATGACGCCACCCGCGAGATGACGGGCTGGGATCTGCCCGGCTTTGATGATTCCGGTTGGAACGGTGTAAAGGAGCATGATTTCACCGGAAGGTTTCCCCAAGTAAAAGTCGTATCGTACAAGGGCACTCCGGCAAGGATTCTCGATGAGTTGGATTTGCATCCGCAAACCGTAACGGTATACGAAGGCATTATCAATGAAGGCAGCGGCAGGAACGGCAGAGGGGAAATCGGGATTGTGGAGCAGCGGAGCCTGCCTTCTGCAGGTATGTTTCCCATGGCCCTCCGCCCCGCGGAGCACATTGTTTTTGATCTGGGACAAAATATGGTGGGAATTCCCCGGTTAACGCTGAAGGGGAAAGCCGGCATAAGGCTCAGTATCCGTTTCGGGGAAATGCTCAATGATGACAGCGAAGGTGCGGACGGCCCCAAGGGCTCCGTATATTTCGCCAACCTGCGGAAGGCGAAACAAACGGCTTTTTATACGCTGAGCGGCAAGGAGAACGGGGAAACCTACCAGCCGGCCATGACGTTTTTTGGCTTCCGGTACGTGGAGATTACGGTGGTTGCGGGAGATTCCGGTATTGAGATTTTGGAATTGACCGGAAAAGTGGCCTCCAGCTTCATCAACCAAACAGGCCGGATTGAAACCTCCGACCCGGATATCAACAAGCTGTTCAGCAACGTGATTTGGGGGCACCGGGGAAATTATTTGTGGATTCCGACAGACTGCCCGCAGCGGGATGAACGCCTGGGCTGGACGGGGGATACCCAGCTGTTTGCCAATACGGCCTTGTACAATGGAGACTGCCAGCTTTTCCTGGAAAACTATATGGATATTCTGGTAGATTCCCAGCGGATTTACGGTCCTGATCAAGCCTCTTTCACCTCTACCGCTCCCGGATTTAAGCTGTCCAATTTCTACAGCCGCTTCCGGACAGGGAAAGGGCCGGTGGGCCAATCGGGCTGGGCGGATGTGGGAATTATCCTCCCTTGGACTGTGTGGCAAATGACCGGAGATACCATCATGATGGAAGAGCATTTTGATTCCATGACCGCGTACATGGACTGGATGATTGCCCAAACCGGCGAGCAATATAAAGGGCCGGGCAGTATCGGCGATTGGCTGGGGTTTCAGGGAACAGGCAATCAGCTGATGAGCGATGTGTATTATGCCTATGATGCCGTTCTGATGGCCCAGATGGCCAAGGCGCTCCATAAGAAAGAGGATGCGGTCAAATACAAAGCGCTTTACCTGAACATTAAGGAAGCCTTCCTGAAACGCTATATCGTAAGCGGTGAGAATGGTCGTGTGACCGTGAAGTCCTCCATTATCGAGGATCCGGATGATGAATTCGAGGATGGCATTGCCGTTTACAGGTCCGTGAAGGAAGACGACACCCAGACAGCCTTGCTGTGGTGTCTCAAGCTGAGGCTATACACCGATGAGGGGCAAAGGAAGCAGCTCATCCGGCTGTTGGAGGACAATATCCGCAATACGCCGGAATTTAAAGCCGCACACCCGGACAGCACCCGGGTCCATTATCCCGAAAATACCCTGTCCATCGGGTTCCTTGGTGTGAATATTATCGCGCCTGTACTGACGGATATGGGACTGTCCGAGCTTGCTTATTCCTTGCTGCTGCAGGACCAAATGCCGTCCTGGCTCTATTCGGTTAAGAATGGGGCGACCACCATATGGGAGCGCTGGAACTCGTATTCCGCGGAGCATGGCTTCGGCAACGTGGGCATGAATTCCTTCAATCATTATTCGTATGGGGCCATTGCGGAATGGATGTATAAGTACATGGCCGGTATTTCTCCCGATCCTGAGCTGCCCGGATTCAAACACATACTCTTCAAGCCTGTGCCAGATCCCCTTAAGCGCATCACCACAGTAAAGGGTGCCTATGAATCCCTTTATGGAACCATCAGCTGCGGTTGGGAGCTGGATGCTGACGTCTTCACCTGCCGGATTTCCGTTCCGGCCAATACCAGTGCCACTGTATACATGCCGGCCCGGTCGGAGAAGGACAGCCAATCGGAGGATAGGATGAAGCCGGAGGAGTTTGGCGAGGGCAGAGCGGTTTATAAGGTGAAGTCCGGCAGCTACACATTCGTATCAAAAATTTAATTAGAGATATTCTTCGGAGGGAATTGCCATGACTCTTCATGAACCCGGTTTGAGG
>JAQSYT010000031.1 GCA_029256065.1 Paenibacillaceae bacterium | reverse complement strand
CGCCCCTCTTTTGCTGTGCGGACTTTCCGTAGGCTTTGCCTACCGGACCGGCCTCTTCAATATCGGCGCGGAAGGCCAGGTTACCATGGGTATGCTGGGCTCCGTCTGGATCGGTATTGTGCTGGATCTGCCTGCCTATATCCACACTCCGCTGGCTGTTATCGTAGGGATGCTGTGCGGCGGCCTGTGGGGCGCCATCGTGGGCTGGCTGAAGGCCTTCCGCGGCGTGAATGAGGTTATTACCAGCATCATGATGAACTGGATCGCCCTGTATCTGGCCAACTATCTCATCGGCCACTTCCTGCTCCAGGAAAAGACACAGCGCTCCAAAATGATCGAGCCCAGCGCCTCCATCACCTCCAGCTGGCTGTCCGGGCTGTTCGGCGATTCCCGGCTGCACTGGGGTGTGCTGCTGGCTCTCCTGGCGGTTCCTGTCTTCTATATTATCCTGTGGAAAACCCGGCAGGGCTACGAGCTCCGTGCGGTGGGACAAAATCCCCATGCTGCCCAATACGCCGGCATCAATGTCAACGGCAACGTGGTCAAGGCCATGTTCATCAGCGGCTTGTTCGCCGGCTTGGCAGGTGTCACCGAGGGTCTGGGTGTGTTCGGCTACATGACCCGGGCAGCCGCCAGCAGCGGCTTAGGCTTCGACGGCATCGCGGTGGCGCTGCTCGGAGGCAATAATCCTGTGGGCATCCTCTTGGGCTCGATTCTGTTCGGCTCCTTGAATTACGGCTCCGCAGGCATGAGCTTTGAGGCGGATGTGCCGCCGGAAATCATCCGGGTAGTCATCGGCCTGATCATATTCTTCGTAGCGTCCAGCGGTCTTGTGCGGTGGGTGCTGAAGCCCTTCACAGCCAGACGCAAAAAGGAGGCGGCAGGATGAATTTTGCGGAGATTATCAATATCACCCTGGTATTTTCCACGCCTCTGATTCTGGCGGCCCTGGGCGGCATTTTCTCGGAAAAATCCGGTGTGGTCAACATCGGGATCGAAGGTTTGATGGTGGTAGGCGCATTTGCCGCCGCGCTCTTCGGCTTCTATGCCGAGGAAGCGGGCTGGGGCGCGTTCTCCCCTTATGCGGGCATGCTTGCCGCCGCGGTGCTGGGCATTATGCTCTCAGCGGTCCATGCTGTGGCGTCCATTACCTTTAAGGCGGACCAGACGGTCAGCGGTGTGGTCATCAACTTCCTCGCCGCGGGCTTATGCGTGTATTTGGTAAAGGTGCTCTTCGACGGCTCCGGTCAGACGGAGAACCTGCAAGAGGTGTTCGGCAAGGTGAAGATTCCGCTGTTGGGGGATATCCCCTTCATTGGTCCGGCCTTGTTCCAGGCGTATCCGCCTACCTATCTGGCGTATATCCTGGTGTTTGTAGCCTGGTATGTCCTGTACAAAATGCCTTTTGGACTGCGGCTGCGTGCTGTGGGCGAACATCCCAGCGCTGCGGATACAGTGGGCATTAAGGTACTGCGCACCCGCTATATCGGGGTGTTCATCAGCGGTGCCCTGTCCGCTCTGGGCGGCGCTACCATCACCATGACCACCACGGCCAGCTTCACTCATAATACCATCTCCGGCCAAGGCTTCATCGCTATCGCGGCTATGATCTTCGGCAAGTGGAATCCCTTGGGGGCCTTCGGCGCGGCGGTATTCTTCGGCTTCGCCACCTCCCTGCGGAACGTGGTCCAGCTGTATGACTGGTCCGCCAGGATTCCCCAGGAGTTCATCTTCATGCTGCCCTATGTCCTCACCATTCTGGTGCTGGCGGGAGCAGTAGGACGTGCACGCGCCCCGGCGGCGCTGGGCGAGCCCTACGATCCGGGCAAGCGGTAAGAGCATCAGCTATATTAGAAAATTCCTTCGTTTTCAGCGCTCCGTCATTGGAGCGCCGGCGGGGGAATTTTTTATATCAAGCGCCTGCTGGTTTTAATAGGGAAGGGAGCTGTTTGAACCATGTACGAGCCCAAAACCAAGGAAACAGACAGCAGCGTCACTGAATTTATCGAGATGGTGGAGAACCCGAAGAAGCGGGAGGATGCCTATACGCTCTTGGATATTTTCACCGACACAACGGGTTATCAGGCTAAGCTGTGGGGGAGCAGCATCATCGGCTTTGGCTCGTACCATTACAAGTACGCCTCTGGCCATGAGGGTGATGCGCCGCTGGTGGGCTTTTCTCCGAGGAAAGGGAAGACCAGCCTGTATTTCGCTGTTGGCGATGATAAGAGAGAGGCGTTGTTGCAGGAGTTCGGCAAGCACACCCCCGGCAAGGCGTGTGTGTACATCAATAAAGTGGCGGATATCCGGGTGGAGGTGCTGAAGGAGCTGATCGTGCAGTCGGTGAACTTCCTGAAAGAGATGTACCCGGAGGGGGTGGCCGGCGGCACTGCTGCTGGGAATGACGAAGCAGACAAGTAAGAACGGGAGCTGTTTGGGGCTGCTCTTTTTTTTGTCTTTTCGGATATGCGGCTATTTGATTTAGGTGGTGCCAGAGTTGGTTATATGCGATAAATCATATACAATTTTCGGAAAACTAGCGGCGGGGCTGATTTTAATTGCTATTTCATATATAATTTATAGTTTGGCAGCTTTGCGGGGGGATTATATATGAAAATTCATATAGAACCAGCTCATTCTTGCGGATGGGGGTGATTTAAACATGAAAAATCATATACGCACCAGCACCATTTCCGCACCAAAGAAATTTGCTCCGGTAGCAGGGGAAGCATGACCAGAGAGCAGATTTTCATAAGAAGGACAAAAATTTATAAAAAAGCATTTATATTCTCTAAAGATTGGTTTATAATGGGTTTGTTAACGTGAAACATATAACTACTTGTTTTGTCGGTTTATAGTGAAAGCGTTAACACGGTTCGACAGGGAAAGTGTTTTCCCGATTTATCTCTACGAATTTTTCAACGAAGGAGACGTGAACATGAAAAAAAGAAAGCGCATTCTTCCGGCATTGCTGGCATTGCTTCTGTTGTTGACCACAGTAGCGCTTCCGGCATATGCGGATGTGGGGGCTAGCTCTAATGACTGGCAGTTTAAGGCTTTTGGTTCAAGTGTTAGTGAAACAGCCAATCCTATTCCCGTGGTAGATTCTACTGGAGCAGTCACAATCAAGGCAGTGAAAAGTGGCGGGAAAATTGCCACATCAGATATTGGCGTATCTTTCTACTATCATGAATTAAGTGCAATGGAAAGCTTTACACTGACCGCTAAGGCTAAGATCAAAAACTATCGTAGTTCAGACCCATCTAATAAACAAGTCTCATTTGGTCTTATGCTGAGCGATGATATTTCAACTAATAACGGAAATTTTATTGCAGTCGGTGATGATAATTTAGAAATGAAGCCTTTTTATCTTCAAAATAAGGGGAAAATAACAAAGGTTCCTTTTGAAGAATCCGTAAAAACGGAAATAAACAAGGACTTTATTCTTTCCATTCAAAAAAACGGAAATGCTTACAGGCTTACTGTAGACGGGCAAAGCTTCCTCATGCCCATGAACGATATGTTTACGGATACTCTTTATGCCGGTGTATATGTAGCCCGTGACGCTGAGGTAACCTTCAGCGATATCTCCCTTCAGGTGGATCAGGCTCCGCAAGGGTTGCAAGCTTCTACCTCCAAGACCCAATACCTTCTCGGTCAATCGTTGGATACCTCTACCCTTACGGTGACGGCACAGGTTTATGGCACCGGTGATAGTGTCGTTTTGAAGCCTACCGATTATATGGTAACCGGCTACAATCCGGACCTGTTGGGCAACCAAACGGTTACCGTGAGCTATAAAGGCGCAGAAGCGCATTTTGACGTTAATGTGATTAAGCTGGATGTGGTGGATATGCGTATCACCTACCTCCCGGCGAAGACGGTTTATTATGTAGGAGATGCCTTTGACAGCGCTGGAATGACTGTCACAGGGGATTACAACAATGAAGTTACCGCAGAAATTACGCCGGACAAGTACGCTTTGTCTATAACCGGAACTACCGTAACGGGTGCGGTATATACCTTCCAGAACCCAGGCACACAAACGGTCACCGTCAAATCTCTGGAAACCCCAGCGAAGTCCGCTGCTTTTACGGTTTTGGTGAAAGCGGATACGCTTACTGGTCTGACTATTGCCAAATTACCTGCAAAAACGGAATATTTCCTTGATCAAACCTTAAATTTGGACGGTATGATCCTGTATGCGGATTATAGCAACGGCAGCAAGGTAAGGTTAATGGATGATGAATACAGCGTGGCAGGACCCAACATGTCTGTAGCCGGAACATATGACGTAACTATCAGCTTCCGGGGCGTGCAGACCACATTCCCGATCACCCTTAAGGTGAAGTCTGTAACGGGGCTTGAGGTGCTATCCTACCCCAAAACCACTTATAATGTTGGGGAAGATTTTGACCAAATCGGCTTGAAGGTGGCACAGGTTTACGACAACGGCGAACGGGAGACATTGTTCTTCGGGGAAGACTACATCCTGGATACAACGCCTTATGATAAAACCCGGCCAGGCATCTATGAGCTGCCTATTACTCCGGTAGTAGCGGGTCCTGCTCCTACTGTACTGAAGGTAGCGGTACGAGATGATGCGGCTCCGGTATGGAAAAGCATTGTGTTCGGACAATCCACCTCCACCACTAAAAATACGGTGACAGTAGGGGACAACGGCAAGGTTGAACTGGTAGCCCTGGAAGGCGCAGGTAAGGTGACCGGCGACCATGACGGCATCAGCTTCTACTATACGGAGCTGGATGCAGAAAACGACAATTTTGAGCTTTCGGCTCTTATTAACATCAAGGCGTATGCCAAAACTCCGCATGACGGCCAGGAATCCTTCGGTATTATGGCCCGTGACGCTATTGGAACCCACGGTGATTCTAGCGTATTTGCCTCCAATATCGCGGCAATCGGCGGTTACAGCGGCGGCACCGGCAATCCTAACGGCACCCAACTGTTTGTCCGCACAGGCGTGACTACTCCTGACGGTGCAGGCAGCAAGGGCATCCAGAAGATCATGCTGAACACTGCGAAGCCCGGGGCGGACAATAGCCCCTACACCCTTACCTTAGGCAAAAATAACAGCGGGTTCTACGGCAAAATTAATAATGGAACAGAAGCAAAGTTCTTTGAACCGGATATCCTGAAGGTTCAGGATTCCAAGATGTATATTGGCTTCTATGCAGCACGGCTTGCTACCATTGAAGTCAGCAACATTCAGTTGAAGGTGACCTCAGCAGCAACAGATGCCCCCAAGGTGGAGGCTCCTGCTCAGCGTGTTGAACCCGGTTTTAGCTTTGCTTCCTTGAGTGAAACCTCCACGCCTGATTACCTGCTGCGGGTGCTGTCTAATGTGAATGGCACACTGACTCTTAGCAAGGGGCAGGATGTTCTTGTCCAGGACGAGCCTGTAACCGCAAGTGTGCAGGCAACAATTCCGTTACATTTGGTGGAGGGGGAAAATCACTTCAGCGCCACCTTCCTGCCGGATAATACGCAGTATTTAACCTCTTACGAAAAGATTGTGAAGAACTTTACCGTTATGCTCAAATCCTTCGGAAATGGCGGAGACTTGATCGTCACTCCCCAAGGTACTGCGCAAGGCTCAGGATCAGCGGAAAGTCCGTTGGATTTGGATACAGCCATCAAATTCGTGAAGCCAGGGCAACGGATTGTACTCCAGGAGGGCGTATACACACGCAGCTCTCCGCTGGTGATTAACAAGTACAACGATGGAAGCGAAGGCGCGCTGAAATACCTGGTAGCGGCTCCGGGAACCCGTCCGGTCATCGACTTCGCCAAGAAGTCGGAAGGGGTTATCCTGGGAGGCAATTACTGGCATGTGAAGGGCATTGATTTTGCCCGTTCCGCCGACAATACCAAGGGCTTCACCGTTGGCGGCAGCCATAACATTGTGGAAGACAGCCAGTTTTATGGGCATGGGGATACCGGTCTGCAAATCAGCCGTACCGACGGCTCCGACAACCGTGCAGACTGGCCGTCCTACAACCTGATTTTGAACAGCACCTCCTTCGACAACCGCGACCCTTCCGAGAATAACGCCGACGGCTTTGCCGCCAAGCTGACTGTGGGCGAGGGTAATGTGTTCCGGGGCTGTATTGCCCACAATAACATCGATGACGGCTGGGATCTGTACACCAAGGCAGGCACCGGGGCTATTGGGGCCGTCATTATTGAGGACAGCATCGCCTACAACAACGGCACCCTGACCAATGGTGAAGTTGGCAAGGGTGACAAAAATGGCTTTAAGCTGGGCGGAGAAGGCATCCATGTGCCGCACATTATCCGCAACAGCTTCGCCTTCGGCAACGGAGCATACGGCTTTACCAGCAACAGCAACCCGGGCATCATTGTTCAAAATAATATTGGTTTTGACAATGAGAGAGGCAACCTGAACCTGTCCACCTATACGGGGATTACCCCTGACTTCCGTCTGGAGGGCTTTGTCTCCTACCAGAAGTCCTATACAGCGGCGGACACTTATCCGGCTTCCTTGGCCTCGGACAGCAATTACCTGTTCAAGAGCGGCAAGTCCTCCAACAAATCTGGAGTGGCTTTGAGCGACAGCAACTTTAAGAGCTTGACGCCTGTGGTTCCGACCCGTGATGCGCAGGGCAGCATTGTTCTGGGGGATTTCCTGAAGTTCACTGCTCCTGAACCAGGCACATCAACACCAACACCGACACCGACACCGACACCGACACCAACACCAACACCGACACCGACACCAACACCGACGCCAACACCGACGCCGAGTGACGATTCTAACTCTGATTCTGATCCGGGTACACCAGTACCGACGCCAACACCAACACCGGCTGCAACGGCAAAGCCCACTCCCGGGCCTACCCAGCCGGCAGAGCCCAAGAAAGTGCTGGAGGGTCCTAACGGCCTCCAGCTGACCAAGGAGTCCGTACCGTACCTGAGCGGCTACGAAGACGGCTCAGTCCGTCCGGACAACCGGATTACCCGGGAGGAGGTACTGTCCCTGTTCTACGGACTGCTGGTTAACAGTGACAAGGGGCAAACAACAGGAACAGGCTCCTTCAAGGATCTGTCCGCCTCCAACTGGTCCACCCCGGCCATTCAGTATTTCCTGCAAAAGGGTCTGGTCAACGGTTATGAGGATGGCACCTTCCGTCCTGCTGCTTCCATGACCCGTGCCGAGCTGGTTACCATTCTGGTGCAGTTCCTGCCGGCAACAGGCAAGCAGGCAACCGCTGGCTTTACCGATGCGGGCGGCCACTGGGCCAAGGCGGCTATTGAGCAGGCTGCAGCAGCAGGCTGGATCAATGGCTATGAGGACGGCAGCTTCCGTCCCGACCAAAGCATCACCCGCGCAGAAACCATTGTGCTGCTGAATCGTGCATTGGGCCGTACTCCTAACCCGGAGCAATTAGCCGGAAAGAAAGGTTTTACCGATGTTGATACCGGACATTGGGCATACTACCATTTATTAGAATCCTCTAAATAAAAATTGATCCAGCTGCTTCCGTTTCCGCGATCCCGCGGAGGCGGAGGCTTTTTTTTGTCTGTACAATTGGTACGTACCAATGATTGTGTTTTACCGTTCTTCGGGATAGAATAAAACATAAGAAGAACGGATGATTATCTGATACGGGAGGAAAACAGATGCTCCTTGGCATTGATTTGGGCACCACCAACAGCAAAGCCGGATTGTTCGCCAAAGACGGCAAGCCAGTGGCCATCGCCAGCCGGCCGACCGCTACGCATCAGAATGAGCGGGGCGAGTTCTACTATGATCCGGAGGAGATGTGGAGCCTTGTGTCCTCCGCCATCCGGGAAGTGATCCGCGGCGTGAACCCGGAGGAAATTGAAGCCGTTGGCATCACCAGCATGGCGGAGAGCGGACTGTTAATCGATAAGGAAACCGGAGCTCCCTTATCCCCCTTCATGCCTTGGTTCGATACCTGCTCCAAGCCCCAGGCGGAGCTGATCCGCTCCCAATGCGATACCTTTGAACGTTTCCAGGCCAGCGGCCTTCACTTAAGCTTTAAGCTAGGTTTGTGCAAGCTGCTCTGGCTGAAGGAGCATGTGCCGGAGGCCTTTACCTCTAATGCCCGGTGGCTGTCCGCCTCCGGCTACATCGCCTATCGGCTGTGCGGAGAGCTGGGCTTCGATTATTCACTGGCTGCCCGCACCTATGCCTTCCGCATTGACGAAAAAGTCTGGGATGAACCGTGGCTCCGAGGCTTCGGAATCGACTCGGCCATTTACCCGGAGGTGCTCCCCTCCGGGACAACTCTCGGCGGCGTAACCGCCCAAGCCGCTTCAGCCACAGGGCTCCGCCAAGGCATGCCGGTAGCCATTGCCGGGCATGATCATGTGGTGGCGGCGCTGGCGGTAGGCGCTATTGCCAAGGGGGTTATCTACGACTCCATGGGAACGGCGGAGACGCTGGTTGGCACCATGGAGGAGAAGCCCCTCGGCCGCAAAGAGTTCGAATCCGGGCTGTCCTTCGGCTGCCATGTGGCCAAGGACCGATACTTCTGGATGGGCGGCAACTCCTCCTCCGGCGGTTCGGTGGAATGGCTGCGCACCCTTCTAAGTGAGGAGCAATTGTCCTATGAACGGCTGCTGGCGCTTTTGGAGGAAACGGCTCCGGGACCAACGGAAATCCTGTATTATCCCTATCTCACCGGCAGCGGCGCACCTGCACCGGAGACCCGGGCCAAGGCTGCGTTTATCGGGTTAACCAAGCAGCATGGACAAGGGGATATGATTAAGGCCGTGCTGGAGGGCACCGCATATCAGCTGGAGGCTATCCGCCAATCGGCGGAAGAGATTGCGGGAAGTCCCATCGAGCGGCTGCAGGTGGTAGGCGGCGGCACCCGCAACAAGCACTGGCTGCAGGTGAAGGCGGATGTATCCGACTTCGTCCTGGAGCTTCCGCCGATCCCGGAGGCGACGCTATTGGGTGCAGCTATGGCTGCAGGCATTGGGGCAGGGGTTTACGAAAGCGCTGAGGCAGCGGCAGAGGCCATCGACAAGAATGGTACCGGCAAAGTAACAGCGGACCCGGAGCGGCATCACGCCTACCAAAAGCTGTACAACACCGGTTATGCGGCGCTGCAGGAGCCGTTGCGCAGATACTATCAGCAGAAATAACAGCCATATGAAGCCTCCTATAGAAAGCGGAGACAGCCTTTCCCCCTGATGGAGGAAAGGCTGTTTTTGCAGCAGGCAGTGTTCGCTTGCCGTTCCCCCGGGAATATGATATCCTCGTAGGGTTAAATCCATATTTAACCAATATTTGAATTGCCCCAAAAATAGGTATACTAGTAATGAGGATAAATTTGGTGCAAGGCTGACAAGAGGGAGTGACCAGCTATGAGCTTTTATGAAACACTAAGCCGTTATTATGACGATATTTTCCCCTACTCCCCGGACCAGCAGCGGTTTGTGGAGCAATATATGCCCCTGCAGGGGCGGATTCTCGATGTGGCTGCAGGAACAGGCAATCTTGCCGCGGCTTTGGCGGACTATGGCTACCAGGTGACCGCTTTGGATGTGGACCCCTCTATGGTAGAGCGGATCCGGGACAAGCAGCAGGCAGGCAAGGCCCCGGCCTTTGAAACCTTGCTGATGGATATGAGAGGGCTGGACAAGCTTCCTGAGGAGCACTACCATGCAGTTTTATGCGTGGGCAATTCTCTGGTCCACTTGAATGATCTCACGGAAATCGCCGATTCCGTCATTCAGATGTATGACAGGCTGGTGCCGGGCGGCACGCTGATCCTGCAGAACGTCAATTATGACCGCATTTTGCGCGACCGGGTAAAGGAGCTGCCGGTGATAGAGCGGAGCCTGACGGAGGGGACACTTACCTTCAGGCGGTTCTACGAGCTGGAGGAGGATGGGATTCAGTTCCAGGGCCGGCTCACGCTGGACAATAACGGCGCTCAGGAGAGATACGAAAACAGTGTGCGCCTCCTGCCCATGCAGAGTGAGGAACTGCTGCATATCGCTGAGCAGTACGGCTTACCTGTGCCGGACCTGTACGGAGGGTACAAGCAGGAGCCGTACCAGACCGGGTCCACGGCGCTGGTGGCAGTGTTTCGGAAGCCGGAGTAAAGGATAGGAAGAGGAAGGGCAGCCGGGTTGGTTACGGCTGCTTTTTTGTGTGTGGACGGATCCTGCGGAATAGGCGGGAGCACGTGTTATTTGCGGAAATAGGGGTGGTCACTGGGCCACTCGGACAGAGAATCCGTTATTATGCGAAAAAGCGGACTTATACCATCTATGCGGACTGTAGATCCGCTAAAAGCTGGCGAATGGCATTTTTAGGTGCCTCTCCAAGCAAATAGCGAATCGTCTGTCCGTGAAATGAGCAAAAGATCCTTTTCCACAGAAATAACGAATCGTGAGTCCGCAGAGGGAAAATCAGGTCTGTAGGGAAGACTTAGAATGCAGATGAGGAATGGTGACGCTCCATATCACAGTTGCTTAGAATGCAGAAGTGAAGTATTGGTGGGCATGTGCATACCTCTCTTATTCTAGTGAAACAGCTCCAAAAACCGCGAAGCAGGAGAGGACAGGTACTTGTCCTTGTTCCAGATGGCCGCTACGCTGGTGGTCAGCTCTGGGCAGCGGATCTCCTTGTGGAGCAGGTTCCGATTGCTGCCCAGGCCGAAGGCTGAACGGGGCACGATGCCGATGCCCAAGCCTTCATTAGCCCACTGCAGCGTAGTACGCGCATCGTCGTTGCGGCAGAAAAAAACCGGCTCGAAGCCATGGCTCAGACAGCTCTCCCGAATCAAGGCTTCGAAGCGGTGGTAGATGATAAGCGGCTTGTCCGCCAGCTCCTCCATCTCCGCATGGCTGCAGCCGGGGCTCCAGTCCAGCTCCGCCGTCATGACGGCGATCATCGGCTCGGAAGTGGCATATTTGCAGCCAAGATTCCCGGGATTAAAGGGGGTGCGGACAATTCCCACCTCCACCAGACCCTTGCCCAGCATCTCAATAATGCTGAAGGTATTGCCCTCCCGAATCTCGAAGCTCACGCCGGGGTAAGACCGGTGGAACTCGGACAGCCCGCGCTTGAGCAGCGCTTCCCCTGAGGAGGAGACGGTACCGATATTCAGGGTCCCGTTCATACCCTTGGCCAAATCGCGGATTTCCCGGGCGGCCGCATCCGTCAGCTCCAGAATCTCCTGGGCACGGTTGCGCAGAATCGCTCCGGCCTCTGTCAGTTGAAGACTGCGGGGCCCCCGGTCCACCAGACGGGTGCCTAATTCCTCCTCCAGCTGCTTCAGCTGCTGGCTTAACGGAGGCTGGGCCATACGCAGCTTTCGGGCGGCAGCGGAAATTTGCCCTTCCTCGGCAATGGTCAAAAAATAGCGGAGCTGGCGGATATCCATCAGAAGCCTCCTATCGGAACGCGATGCTTTTCATCATTATATATGATAAAAGTATGACGGGCATATAAAACAAATATTTTTTATATATCACCGTCTGTGGGATAATGCAGAGCAGGCAGTATTGTGGACCAACAGAAATTTACGTTAGGTGTGATCATGACATGTTTAAGCTAGTGGGCTTTCTGAAGCCCTTCCGGAAAGAATGTATTGCCGGCCCGTTTTTTAAGCTGCTGGAGGCGATCCTGGAGCTGCTCCTGCCTACGGTGGTGGCCCTTATCGTCAACAACGGAATCGGCCGGGGAGACAAAACCTATGTGCTGCAGATGGGAGCGCTGATGATCGGCATGGCCATATTGGGCTACGGCTGCTCGCTGGTATGCCAGCACTATGCAGCGCGGGCGTCCCAGGGCTTCGGCACCGATCTGCGGAATGCCTTGTTCAAGCATATTTCCTCCTTGTCCTATGCGGAGCTGGACCGGTTCGGAACCCCCTCCCTTATCAACCGGCTGACCAGCGATGTGAACCAGCTGCAGTTGGCGGTTGCCATGCTGATCCGGCTGGTGATCCGGGCTCCATTCATCTGTATCGGCGCCATCATCATGGCGATGATTCTTGATTTCCGGCTTTCGCTGATTCTGCTGGTATCGGCGCCGGTTATCGGCGTTATTCTATATTTTATTGTCAGCCGCACAGCTCCCCTGTACCGCGGCTATCAGGGCAAGCTGGACCGGATGGGGGCGGTGCTCAGTGAAAATCTGACCGGCGTCCGGGTCATCCGCGCCTTCGCCAAGGGCAGGGCGGAGCAGCAGCGGTTTAAGGAGACCTCGGAGGATCTCACAGGCACCGCTATTCACGTTGGCCGGATTGCCGCATTGCTCAATCCCGCCACCTCCCTTGTGGTTAACGGGGCTATTATTCTGATCCTTTGGGCAGGCGGACTTCATATCGACAGCGGCTCCTTGTCCCAAGGGGAAATTATCGCCTTCATCAACTATGTTACGCAAATTCTGCTGGCGCTGATCGTTGTATCGAACCTGGTGATCATTTTCACCAAAGCGGCATCCTCAGGTGCGCGGGTCAGTGAGGTGTTAGCCACCCAGGCTTCTATTGCCAACGGGGAAAAAGCGGTCCCGTCTGCCGCAGCGGACAAAATCTCCGCTCCGCCTGCCATTGCCTTCGAGTCCGTCTCCTTCGGCTACAGCGCCACCGGCGAATTGGCCTTGGACGGCATCACCCTGTCCATCGCCAAGGGGGAAACCATCGGCATTATCGGGGGCACAGGCTCCGGCAAGTCCACGCTGGTGAACCTGATTCCGCGGTTTTATGATGCAGTGAAGGGTGCCGTCAAGGTAAACGGTGCGAATGTGAAGGACTACCAGTTGGAGGAACTGCGCAGTCTCATCGGCATGGTGCCCCAAAAGGCCATGCTGTTCACCGGCACTGTGGCGGACAACATCCGCTGGGGCAATCCCGGAGCGACCGCGGAGGATGTGGCGGAAGCCGCCCGCGCGGCCCAGGCAGAGGAATTCATTTCCAAGCTGCCTCAGGGCTATGACACGGTGTTGGTCCGAGGGGGGCTTAACCTCTCCGGCGGGCAGAAGCAGCGCCTGACGATCGCCCGGGCGTTGGCTGCCAAGCCGGATATCCTCATTCTGGATGATTCCGCCAGCGCTCTGGATTATTCAACCGACGCCGCTCTGCGCAAGGCGCTCCGGGAAACCGCGGCAGGCAAGACGCTGCTGATTGTCTCCCAGCGGGTCAGCTCCGTCCGCCATGCCGACCGCATCCTGGTATTGGATGACGGCAAAATTGCCGGATTAGGCACTCATGAGGAGCTGCTGGCAAGCTGCCAGGTATACCAAGAGGTTTGCCGGTCCCAGCTATCCGGAGAGGAGGCCGTATCATGACAACAAGACAGATTTGGACCCGGCTGCTGTCCTATGTGGGCCGTTACCGTTCCATCCTTTATTGGTCGGCCGTTTGTGCCATTCTCAGTGTAGCCTCAAGTCTGGCAGGCCCCTATTATATCGGCAAGGCCGTCGATGCCATGACGGAGGCGGGGCAGGTGGATTTCCCCGCCATCCTCCGCATTCTGCTTATATTGGGCATCATCTACGGGGCAGGCAGCCTCTTCGGCTGGCTCCTGGCCTATCTGATGAACCAGGCGGCGTACAAAACCGTGGACGCCCTCCGCCAGGATTTGTTCGGCCACATCGGCAAGCTGCCATTGTCCTTTCACGACAACCATCCCCACGGTGACAGCATCAGCCGCTTCATTAACGACATGGATATGGTTTCGGACGGGCTGCAGCAGGGCTTTTCCTCGCTGCTGACAGGGATCGTCACCATTGCTGGCTCCATTGTGCTGATGTTTTATATCAGCCCGCTGATGGCCGTGATCGTGCTCTTGTCCGCACCTGCTGCATACTATGCGGCCCGTTACATTACCACCCGTTCGCAGAAGCTGTTCCGGGAGCAAGCCAAAACCCTTGGGGAGCTGAACGGTTATGTGGAGGAAATGGTAGGCGGCCAGAAGATCGTTCAAGCCTTCCATTATGAAGCTCAAGCCATGGGGCAATTCAAGGAGAAAAACAACCGGCTTTACGAAGCTGGCGTGAAGTCCCAATTCCTGGGCTCCCTTGCCAACCCCACCACCAGACTGGTGAACAATGTGACCTTCTCGGTTATCGCCATGGTGGGGGGCGTTGCCGCCATTATGAACAGCATTTCCGTGGGCGGGTTGTCCAGCTTTCTGATTTATGCCAATCTGTTCGCCAAACCCTTCAATGAAATCACCGGCGTCCTTACTCAGCTGCAGTCTGCTACAGCCTCCGCCCAGCGGATATTTACGATTATGGATATGCCCCAGGAAAAACCGGAGCCTGCTGATGCTGTGGCACCGGGGCCTGCCCAGGGAACGGTGGAGTTCCGTCATGTGGCCTTTGCCTACAATCCTGTGCGCCCGCTGATCTCCGATTTCAGCCTGACGGTGAAGCCCGGCACCCGGGTGGCCATTGTCGGCCAGACGGGTGCGGGGAAGACCACACTGGTCAACCTGCTGATGCGCTTTTATGATGTGGACCGGGGGGAGATTACCTTAAACGGGATCAACATCAAGCATATGACCCGGGACAGCCTCCGCCGCTCCTTCGGTATGGTGCTTCAGGAAACCTGGCTGTTTGGCGGCACCATCCGGGATAATATCGCCTACGGCAAATCTGATGCTACTGATGCAGAGGTGGAGGCGGCGGCACGGGCGGCCAATGCCCACAGCTTTATCCGCCGCTTGCCGGAGGGCTACAGCACCGTCATCAGCGGAACGGGAGACAGTCTGTCCCAGGGCCAGAAGCAGCTCTTAACTATTGCCCGGGTAATGCTGGTGGACCCGCCCATGCTGATACTGGACGAAGCCACCAGCAGCATCGACACCCGCACCGAGCTGCGCATCCAGGAGGCCTTCCTGCGGATGATCGAGGGCCGCACCAGCTTCGTCATCGCCCACCGGCTGTCCACCATCCGGGAGGCGGATATGATCCTTTATATGCAGAATGGCGACATCGTGGAGGCAGGCAGCCATGATGAGCTGCTGGCCCAAGGCGGCGCATACCGCCGGCTGTACGAGAGCCAGTTCGCGGCGGGATAATCCCCCATAATATATTAGAAGAGGCCAATCATGTTTGGCTAATCTACCCAGGATTGCTCCCAGCCAGAGGTCTGCAGCTTGCAATACTGTTCGATTTCGGCGATAATCCGCTCAGCCTCCTCCTCGCATGCTGCATTATAGACCATTGCACTTCTGATACTTGAAGTCTTCAGGGCCTCCGCATGCCGGAAGCCCTCCGCATCTACGTTTATTTCCGTTAGCTGCGGACACCTGCCTGCCAGTTGCATATCGCTTATGGGATAGTTAAGCTCCTGCAGCTTGCTCATGCCGCAGAAGACTTCGACTGTGGATTCATCACGGGCTTTCCGATCCGTTTTGAATCGCTTCAGCTTTTTCAAATTCCGCAGAAAGTCCAGGTTCGGTATGTCCAGCCTGTCCAGTTCCAGCACAGATAACTTGGTTAGGGCAGAAAGGCAGGATAAATCAACGCCTTCCATTTTGGTTATGCTTAGCTCCGTCAGATTGGTCAATTTGCTTATGGAGGTACAATCAAGCAACGACATGTTGTACAGACGCAGCGTTTTTAGTGATTTAAGGTTCCCCAGGGGACTCAGATCCCGCAGTGAAACATTGGCCAGGGTAAGCTGCTTAAAGGTTCCGGCTTCAAGGAAACGCAGGTCGGCCTCCGAAAAGGAGGCACTCCCGATAACAAGCTTCGCCAATGAGGAAATCTCCCGTAGGGGCTCAAATCCGGCGATATTGCCGGCGTGAATAATCAATTCCTTCAGATTTACCATGTGCTTCAGCAGATCGAGAGGAATCTCCCCGAATTTTTCCGAAGCATCCTTTTTAATAAATACCATTGTGATCTTGGCCAGCGTTTGAAGCGGAACCTTCCCATCGGCCAGATCATTCTGGAAGAAGTCTGCCCAATATCCGTCAACCTCAATGGCGCCGCTGCCTGCAGCCGTTCCAGTCAGAGCCTGAACATCATCGAACAGATGCCCTTCCTTCCAAGTGAGCACCATTGCAGCCTCATCCTCCTCTTGGGAGATGGTCAGGTCACCGCTGGACAGCCCTTTCTCAATAAAAGCAAATAATTCGCTCAGACTACCGGCAATCACATAGGAGATATCCGAATTATGGTCAATGGTGATGATCTGCCCATAGCTTCCCTCCGGTCCCGGGGCCAGGTCCATCACAAGAAAGGAGCCTCCTCCGTCATCTCCGAAGGGAATCCAACCGGTTTGAAAGGCGCCTTCCCTGATTTGGCCGGGCTTATCTGAAACAATGGTATAAGCTGATTGCTGCAGCCCTCTCCATTCTCCAAGTACGGCTTCAAGCTTCATCCATCCAAAGCCTGCCCAAAAGCCGCTGAGTCCTTCGCCTTCCCCGTTGTGGCTGCGGTAAAGCGCCCGGAATTCTTCAGGCAGCGTGATTCCGGTTGCCTTCTCCAGATTATCCAGCTCGCTCTCCTCAACCCCCGGATTAAAAAGCGCTCCGCTATCCGGGATACGTTCCTTCAGACTACTGACCAACCGCTTAAGGGTTTCCATTGTGCTCCTCCATAATCTGCTCCGTCGGATAAAAAGCCATTTTCTGTTAACGCTTTGTTTATGCTAATTATCTCTCCGCTGGTAACCCTTGTCCAACAATAAATCGAAGACGATCAGCAGGGTTTGGCAGGCCAGTTGGAAATCACCGGAGAAATTCGTTAAGATAGGAGAAGTGCAAAAGGAAAGGGCTGGAACTGAAATGAAAAGGGTACTGGTGATTGTTCCGGCATTTAATGAAGAAGCGGCGATTCTCCATACAGTGTCCCGTGTGCTGGCCACAGGGCGGGCAGATTGCCTGGTCGTCAATGACGGTTCAACAGACCGGACAGAGGACCTGCTGGTGTCCCACGGTATTCCCCATGTGCGGCTGCCGGTTAATTTGGGTATCGGCGGCGCAGTCCAGACCGGCTACCGGTATGCGGCAGCCAAGGGATATGACTATGCCGTCCAACTGGACGGAGACGGGCAGCATAACCCGGAGGATTTGGACAAGCTTGTGATGGCCATCGAGGAGAGCGGAGCGGATATGGTCATCGGCTCCAGATTTGTAGAGGACAGCGGCTATCGGGGCAGCCGGACCAGACGGTTTGGTATCCGCTACTTTTCTCTGCTGATCCGGGTGCTGACGGGCTTGTCCGTAACGGACCCCACCTCCGGGTACAGAATTGTGAATAGACAGCTGATGGAGCGCTTCGCGGAGCGGTATCCCGGGGACTATCCCGAGGTGGAAGTATTGGTGGATATGGCCCGAGCAGGCTACCGGGTAAAGGAGCTCAGTGTACGGATGAATTCCCGGCAGGGCGGTGTGTCCTCCATTACCCCCATCCGGTCGGTTTATTACATGACGAAGGTAACGGTCTTTTCCCTGCTGCGGCGGGTGGCATAATCAATTTCAACTGGTGATGGGGAAGGGGCTGAGGGGCAAATGGACCGGATACAGGCCATTTCCATTGGTGTGGCCTTGCTGTTCTTTATCCAGGTGCTCTGGGCGGTGCGCCGCCAGCGCTTCCGGGAGCGGCAGGCCTTCGTTTGGCTGATGCTAGCTGCGGCAGCAGTGGTGACGGCAGCGGTGATACCGCTATTGAACCGTGCGGCGGATAAGCTGGGCATCGCTTATATGCCGGCGCTGATTTTTATGCTGGCGTTCTACGTAGTTATGAGCCTGCTTATGCTCCATGCCGCCCAGTCCTCCCGGGAGGAGGAGCGGCTGAAAATCCTGACCCAGGAGCTGGGGCTGCTCCGCAAGGAGCTGGAGGATGTGAAGGGCCAGCTGGCGGCGGGACATGCAGCTTCCGGTCAGCAGTCTCCCGGTACCAAGCAGAGTTAATGGCTTGAGATAAGCCCAAAAACCGGGACCGTCTGTGTCCTCACACCCCATCCCGCTTCAGATACGAAGGAGACTGCCATGGCTCTAATAAATGTTGTGCTGATTCTGCTGAACACGATTATTCTGGTCAGCGGGCAATTTTTGTGGAAAATGGGGATGCAGCAGAACCCGGGGAGCTTCGGTTCTCTCGCCGGTATTTTCCGGCTGTTCCTGTCCCCTTATGTTTTGACGGGGCTGGTTATGTACGGAGCGGCTACTGTGCTGTGGTTCTTCATTCTCTCCCGGGTGCCTCTGAGCCTGGCTTATCCGCTGCAGAGTGTCGCCTATATTCTCGCCGTGTTCGGCGCTTATTTTATTTTCCATGAGCCATTGTCGGCGGCCAAAATCGGCGGATGTGTGCTGATTCTGGCAGGCGTGGCCCTGATTGGCTGGAAGGGGTAGAGATTTTGAACAACAAAAAATGGCTGGCTGTCCTGCTGCTGGGTGCATTCCTGCTGAAATGCATCTTGGTATTGGTTCACGGCAGCTACTACGATTACGGCTCCGATGACCGGGGCTACTTGGAGTCTGCCCGCATTCTGGCGGAGGATGGAAGATTTACCTACAATGACCCGGACCGGCCCACCTTCTTCATTACACCGGCGCTGCCGGGGGCGTTGGCAGTGGTCTATAAGGTTACCGGGAGCCTGGCGGCAACGGCTCAGATTTTCCGCATTCTCCAGGCAGCGATGGTGGCGTCGGCTCTCTGGCTGCTGTTTCTGGCGGCCAGACGGATCTTCAATGAACGGACGGCCTTATGGACTGTGGCCATCAGCTCCTTTTATCCGCCATTGTGGCTCATGTCTCTGTTTATCTTTACCGAATCCATGTTCCTGCTGGCCTTGATGCTGCTGCTTTATACGGCGCTGCGGGCTATGGAGCGGCCCACCTCCGTCTGGGCGGTGGTTTTCGGTCTTGTTTGGGCGGTGGCGGTATATGTGCGGCCTACGATCGCCCTCTGGCCGGGCCTGATCTTCCTGTATTATCTTTACGGGGCCAAGCTGCCCTGGAGGAAGCTGATCCGGTGCGGCATCATTACGGCGGCGGTGTTTGTCCTTTGTCTGACGCCTTGGTGGGTGCGCAATTATGAGGCATCGGGAGGGCATTTTATTCCTTTGACGAAAGCGGGGGGCAATCCCTTGCTGTTGGGGACCTATCCCTTCACGGTTCCGGCCCTGTTCATGGAGGAGCAAAAAACCTGGCACACCACCAATGACCAGTGGATCAACGATGAGCAGGATACCGCCCGGGCCAAGGAACGGATCAAGGAGGGCTTCACCACAAAGCCGCTTCTGTACACCGCTTGGTACACGGTGGGCAAGTTTGCCATGTTCTGGGGGGATGTGTTTTATTGGATGGCCCTGCCGGGAGTCCCTCTGATTGTGGCGGTTGCTTACCATTATCTGCTGCTGGCCGGAGGGGTGGCGGGACTGCGCAAGTCGTGGCGGCTTCCCGGAGTACAGCTCATCCTTCTGCTGTTCGGTTATTTGTCCCTCCTGCATATGATCTATCTGGCCCACTCCCGTTACTCGGCTCCGCTTATGCCCCTGGTGGCCATGCTTGCGGCCGCTTATATCACTGGCAGGCTGGACAAGAAACGGGGGGTTGTACAATCATGAACCGCCCCTTTTTTCTTCCGGCGGACGACTCGAAGAGGGTTGCTCATAAGACGCTGTGGAGCCGCATATATTTGCCATTGATGTTCGTTGGAGCGGCCGGAGTGATCTACGCCATTACCCGGGTGCAAAGCTGGAGCTGGCTGTGTGTGCTGCTGTTAGCCGCCGCATTGATCGGCGTGCGCAAGGATGCGCGAGCGATCAGTTGGATTCATTTTTTACCGGCCGGGCTTTTGACTCTGACCGCCTTCTATTTGGTCTACCAGTACGCCAACCCCTTCTGGCATAAAATGGTGGGCTGGCAGACGGAATCCCTGCGCCATGTTTTTGATTGGAACGGGTGGTTCGGCCGTATTCCTGGCAATGATGCTGCCTTCATGCGGATGTGGCAGCCACAGTGGCTGACCCGCTACATGCAATGGGTGTATACATACGGTTTTACACTGTCGTATTGGATTTGTATTATCCGTGCTTTCTTTATCAAGGATGTGACCAAGCTGGGCCGTTACGCTCTGGCGGGGTATCTTTTGCAGGTACCGCTGATACTGCCCTTCTACAACACCATTCTTCTTCAGGAGGTGTGGTATGTGCAGGGAACGCCCGATCTGCTGGAGCGGATGATGGGCCCGGAGGTGGCCTACCAGACGGTTTTGAACTGCTTTCCCAGCATGCATACCTCTATTGCCTTTGCAGGTCTTCTGCTTTCTCTCCGGGAGAAAAGCCGCTGGTACAAGACTATGCTTAGCGTTTACTGTATCTCAATCATTATCTCTACCATGTATCTCAAAATCCATTGGGTGCTGGATGTGGTTGGCGGGATGCTGTTCGCTGCAGGCTGTGTCTGGCTGGCGGACAGGCTGGTGGGGTCACGGGTTTTTCAGGCGTTTGCAATCAAATTCGAAGGGCTGGGCCAGCGTCTGGAGCGCCGGATGCACCAGGCAGCCGGGGAAGGGAGGAACTGAGGCAAGATGCGCCGTTATATGAGAGTGGAGGTTATTGCCGGTGTTGCCGCCGCGGTTGTGCTGGCTTGGCTGCTTCTGTGGAAGCCGGTCATCGGCATGGCGGACAATGGGGATTTCCTGCGGATTATGGGGACGGTGGGCTTAGATTACACCGATCCGGCCATAACCTATGAGCAAAAATACTTCGGCTGGTTTATCCGTGAATTTGCCACGAAGGAGCTGGGACTGGGCGGGTATGTCAGCACCTCCCTCCTGCCGGTGATGATCGGGAAGCTGCTGTGTCTGGCGGTTGGCCGGGAGCTGTTCGATATGCGTGCCGTGGCTGTTGTGTATGCGGCACTCTTTATTGCCGGAGCCTGCCTTCTGCTCCGTTTCTGCAAGGGGAGGAATCTCTGGGGAAATGTTATCCTCGGCGGATTATTCGTGGTGATGTTCGCGGATATCGGCTATGCCGCCTATTATAATTCTCTCTTCAGTGAGCCGATGGCTTATGTGGCCATGCTGCTCACGCTGGGGTTTGTGCTGGCGCTTCTGCGGGGCGCGCAGCCTATGAGCTTCTACCTGTGGGGCTTTGTCATTGCGGCGGTGCTGCTTATCGGGGCTAAGGTGCAGAATGCCCCGGTGGGGATTCTGCTGGCGCTCTTGTGTGTGCGGCTGGGAGCCCTGCGCAAGGGCGGTGGTTGGCGTAAAAAGGCAGGATGGCTGGCGGTGGTGCTGGTTGCGGCTTCGGCGGCCATCTATTTTTCCCTGCCCAAGGAAATCAAAATTATTAACCAGTACCAGACGGTGTTCTTCGGTGTACTGAAGGGCTCGGAAAATCCCGCGGCGGATCTGCGGGAGCTGGGTCTGCCGGAGAAGCTGGCGGTGAATGCGGGAACGAACTATTTCGAGCCTGCCCCCATTGACCAGCATGATCCGGTGTTTGCGAAGGAGTATTACCCGGCCTTCAGCCACTTGAAGGTAGGTTTGTTTTACTTGAAGCATCCGGGGCGGTTCTGGGATAAGCTGGAGATTGCCGGAGAGCACGGCATGACCATCCGGCCTTATTATTTGGGTGGTTTTGAGCAATCCGAGGGGTTGAAGGCCGGGGAGTTGTCCTATGCCTTCAGCCTATGGAGCGAATTCAAGCACCGGGTGCTGCCCAACAAGCTGTGGTTCATTCTGGTGGTGTTTGTACTCTATTATGCGCTTTTGATCCGCCGATATCTGGACGCCTTCCGCTTGCGGGACCGCATCCGGCTGGAGGTGCTGGCGGGGTTGGGGTTGGTGGCACTGTTCCAGTTTGTGACACCGGTGGTGGGAGACGGAGAAGCGGATTTGGCCAAGCATCTGTTTGGCTTCAATGTTTCCTTCGATCTGATGCTGTGGTTCGGCGTAGTGCTGCTGTTGGAGCGGCTGCCGGTATGGCGCGGCCGCGGTAAGGAAAAGCAGGTATAGGGTGATGGAAAACAGGCGGACATGACCGTAGGATGGTCATGGTCCGCCTGTTTGTGTTTGGTGGTAGACATTTTTTGGAGCTGGCACCCTAGCCGGACTCAGCTTCCGCTATTTCGCAAAAAAGCTGTATTTTCTCACAGATGCGGACTGTGGTTCCGTTATGAGGGGAAAAACGGCTTGGTATGACGTCATTTTGGGCAATTAACGAATCGTGAGTCCGCGAAATCCTCAGAACGGTAGAATTTCGGGAAATAACGGATCGTCGGTCCGGTTCATCAGCCAGTGGGATGAACCCCCGGCTGGCTGATGTTCTGGATGTCTTGGTCCTGGAAGATGTTTCCGGTTATTTAGACTTGCGCGTCCGAACCAGCGCCAGACCGGATACCAGCATCATAAATCCGACAAAAAGGTAGGGGGCACGGCTGGTTTCACCTGTTTTGGGCAATGCGCCCAATGGAACGGTATCCTCCAAAATCAGCTCTTCAGCGGCTGCATCGGCTTGTGCCGGTGCGGGAGCAGCCGAAGGGGCGGGGGAGGTCAGAGGTGAAGGAGCGCCTCTGGCTACAAGATCTTCTTCAATAATAACTTCATCCTCTTGTTGGGAGGATGCTGGCGGAGTTGGCGCCACTGTTGCTGCCCCAGGAGTCGGTGTTGCAGACGGCCTCGGAGTGGTTGTAGCCGTCACAGTTGGTGACGGGCTGGTTCCGCCCAGAGGTGTAGTTTCTTCAGGAATATCCACCGGTGATTCAGGCTCCGGAGTAGACTCGGAAGTCGGATCCGGAGTTGGCGTAGGCTCAGCCGACGGAGTCGGAGTAGGCTCAGCCGACGGAGTCGGAGTAGGCCCGGTCGACGGAATCGGAGTAGGCCCGGTCGACGGAATCGGAGTAGGCCCGGTCGACGGAGTCGGTGTAGGTTCAGCCGACGGAGTCGGAGTAGGCTCGGTCGACGGAGTCGGTGTAGGTTCAGCCGACGGAGTCGGAGTAGGCTCAGCCGATGGAGTCGGAGTAGGTCCAGTCGACGGAGTCGGTGTAGGCTCAGCCGACGGAGTCGGAGTAGGCTCAGCCGACGGAGTCGGAGTAGGTCCAGGCGTCGGAGTGGACGTAGGCTCAGGCGACGGGGTCGGAGTAGGTCCAGGCGTCGGAGTGGACGTAGGCTCA
>JAQSYT010000399.1 GCA_029256065.1 Paenibacillaceae bacterium | reverse complement strand
GAAGACGAAGCTGGGCCAAAATGTGGAAGCGGTGCGTCTGGGCGAGATCAGCGGTGAAACCCAATACGCGCTGGATTTTTTTAAGGTGGAAGCTCCGCGGCTGGTGGAATCCGTTGCCGCTGAGACCAAAACGGTTATTCTGGTGGACCACAACGAGCGCCAGCAAAGCGCTCCTGATATTGATCAAGTCCGTGTAACCGAGGTTATCGACCATCACCGTATTTCCAATTTCGAAACCAGCGGCCCTCTCTATTACCGGGCGGAGCCGGTAGGCTGCACCTCCACCATCATCAATAAGCTGTACAAGGAAAACGGCGTGGCCGTATCCAAGGAAATGGCCGGTCTTATGCTTTCCGCTATCATTTCGGATTCCCTGCTGTTCAAATCCCCCACCTGCACAGAGCAGGATGCTGCCGCTGCTAAGGAATTGGCTGCCATCGCCGGGGTTAACATTGACGAGTATGGTCTGGCTATGCTGAAAGCCGGAGCGGATTTGTCCGACAAATCCATTGCCCAGCTGATCTCCCTGGATGCCAAGGAGTTCTCCATGAACGGCCGCAAGGTGGAAATCGCCCAGGTCAACGCAGTGGACGTGAATGATGTGCTGTCCCGTCAGGCTGATCTGGAGGCTGCCTTGAACGCGATCATCGCCGAAAAAGGCCTGGATCTGTTCCTGTTCGTGGTCACAGATATCCTGAACAGCGATTCCGTAGGTGTGGCTCTGGGCAAGGATGCCCAAGCGGTAGAGCAAGCCTACAATGTGAAGCTGGACGGCAGCAAGGCTGTGCTGAAGGGTGTTGTCTCCCGGAAGTCGCAAATTGTGCCTGTGCTGACCGATCTGTTCAACAAGGCGTAATTACTGCTTCACACTTATTAAAAGCAATCATTAAAAGCAAAACCCGTCGGCTCTGCTAAACAGGCCGGGCGGGTTTTTTGTCCTCCGCCGGCTGCATCCACCCGAGGATGAACGGCAGGGTTGCTGAAGTCCGTCTCAAATCTCTCTGAAATCTCGGATTGACAAAGCCGGAGCATAAAAGTAAGCTGATAGTTAGATATCGAACTATTGATCGGTATTATAAAGAGGAGGGAACCCCATGCACCAGGCTGACAACCTGCCGAAGCAGCATCCGGACCAGCGTCAGGAACATCCGCGTCCCCGGGGAATTCTGCCCTGGGAATCGGAGGAGCAGATCGGCTCGCTCTTGAAATTAACCTCCATGAGCATGCGCAAGAGAATCGAGAAGGCGCTCCGGCCGTTGGGCTTAACCCAGCAGCAGGGGATGACGCTGAGGATTCTGCTTCATAATCCCGGCTCCACCCATTCCGATCTGGAGCGGATCCTGCGGATCGAAAAGCCCAGTGTCACTAACCTGGTGAGTGTAATGGAACGGCGGGGGTGGCTCGTCCGCAAGAAGGATGTGCAGGATGCCCGGTTCAAGCAGATTTATCTGACCCCGGAGGGGCAGGAGCTGGCCGGTCAGATTGCGGAAACGGTGGATCAGGCCAAAACGCGGATGATGGAAGCATTAAGCCAAGAGGAAATGCTGCTGCTGAAGAATCTGCTGAAGAAGCTCCGCAAGGCCTGGGAGGAGGAGCCGCAGGAGGAACAGGAGCCGTAAGCATTCTTGCTGCGGCAATTTCAACTATATGGCAGGGAGGACAACATGAAGCAACAAATAAACCGCCCGGCAGTCTCACCCAATGCGGAAAAGCTGCTGAAGGTGCTGGTTTTCACACTGGTTTTTTCAGTCATGAACGCATCCATCTTTAATGTGGTGCTGCCGGTTATCGGGAAAGAATTTAAGCTGAACCCTTCTGACCTGAGCTGGATTTCCACCGGTTACATGATTGTGTATGCCATCGGCTCCGTCACCTACGGAAAGCTTGCGGACCGGTACCGCTTGAAGGATCTTCTGGCCTTCGGTCTGGTGCTGTTTGCGCTTGGTTCGCTTGTAGGCGTCGCTGCAGTGGAATACTGGATGATTATCCTGGCCCGTGTGCTGCAGGCGGCAGGGGCTTCCGTCATTCCGGCAACAGGAATGATCATTCCTGTCCGTTATTTCCCGCCGGAGGAAAGAGGCAGGGCATTGGGCACCTCCGCCATCGGTTTGGCTCTTGGTTCAGCCATGGGGCCGATTGTTTCAGGCTTCGTTACCGGTTTTGCCAGCTGGCGGTTCCTGTTTCTTTTGTCTGTGCTGCCGCTGATCACCCTGCCCTTTTACCGCAAATATCTGGATGATGAAAAAGGGGAGCCCCGTCCAATCGATTTCATCGGCGGGGCCCTGCTTGCCGGAACCGTCTCACTGCTGCTGTTGGCCATTACCCGTGGCAGCTTGAATTTCCTGGCCGGCGGACTCGTTCTTGGCGGGCTCCTGACATGGCGGCTGCTCCGGGCACCTGAGCCGTTTGTGAATCCGTCGCTGTTCCGCAACCGCAGCTATACAGCTGGGATCGGCGTTGCTTTTTTGGCTAACGGGATGAGCTTCGGCATGCCCTTTATTACCCCGCAGTTCCTGACCCGCCTGAACAGTCTTACTCCGCTGCAAATCGGGCTTGTGCTGTTTCCGGCTGCATTGGTCACCGCATTTTTGGGGAGGAAGGGAGGCAGGCTGGCGGATACCCGGGGCAACCCGGCGCTGGTGCTTACGGCATCGGTGCTTTTGCTCAGCTGCTTCCTGCTGTTATCGGTTTTCGTCGGCTCGGCGCCGTACTGGATTATGCTGGTGCTGGTATTCGGCAATGTGGGACAGTCCTTTATGGGCATCGCCATGTCCAATACGGTCTCACGGACGCTGAAGCGGGAGGAAACGGGTGTAGGCATGGGGCTTTTCTCCATGCTGAACTTTATTTCCGGTGCTGCAGCCACCGGCCTGATCGGCAAGCTGCTGGATTCCGGCTCAACCAGTGTCCGGCTGAATCCGCTGCTCATCATGGGTGAAGGAGCCTTGTACAGCAATATTTTTCTGACCTTAGGGATAGGAACGGTGCTGGTGGCGCTTCTGTATTTCGGCGGATTCGGGAAAACAGGGCGCACAGCGGGAAAGGGAATGACCCCGCGTCCTGCCGTGAAGGGAGCGCCGCGCGGCTGAATGATTGACAGCAAGCGGGGCTTCCTCCATACTGGGAGGAAAAATGCCGGCGGAGGCTGGCTTACGGAGGCGGAAGAATTGTTGGAAATTACAGGTTATAGTGTGGAATGGATACGCGACCCCTTCGGGATCATCCAGGGGAAGCGGTACGAGTTTCTTCTGGATATTCAAGTGGAGGAGGATGACGAGATTTATTCTCCTCACGGGCTTACGCTCCGGGTTATCTACTTGGCGGATGGCGAGGTCTCCAAAATTGTTAAGTATGAGTTTCTGGAAAAGGGAACGGGCAAGTATTTGGATTTCGACATGGTGGATGAGGAATATGCGGAAGCGTTGGCCTTTTGCCAGGCTCACTATACCGAAGCAGAGGAAAATTGAGCTGCTCTGCACCAATGTTAAAGGCTCGTGAGCAAGCCGGTATTGAAACTGGATATATTTTGTAGGCTGAAAATGCAAAAGTGCATGTATTTCCGGCTGCTGGCGGTAGAAACGGAGTCCATCCTGCAAAAATGCAGTTATTCCCACGGAGAATAGGCAAATCAGGCTGTTCGATGCAGAAATAACTACATTTTTGCATTATGACCGCACCGGAAAGGGGCGGCAGCAAGAAATAACTGCACTTTTGCAGTTAATCGCCGCAAGCCCGCATAACGGTACTCAGCTCCGATGCATGACCAAGTCGAGCTAATCGGCCTGCAAGACAGAACAGCTATTCAGCCAGCGCTTCAGCCAGCAGGATCAGGGTCAGGCCCTGGCCATACAGACTGGGATAACAGGGGATTTCGTTATACGCCTCTACCGTAGGCATCACAGGTGTACCGCCTGAGACGCCGTGCACCGTGCCGTCTTCGCCGATGCTGGCGAGAACACCCTGGAGAGCACGGCGGGCCGGCTCCAATACCTCGTCCCCCAGCAATCCCATGTTCCTGGCCTTCAGCAGTCCTGCTGCAATTCCGGCGCTGCCTGAGGTTTCCGGGTAGAAATCCGCCCGGTCCATAACCGTATTCCACAGGCCGTCATCCCGCTGGTACGCCAGCAGCCCCTGCATCATCCGCTTATATCTGCGGATGATATCGGCACCGACTGGCACAACATCCCCGATTTCCTTGAGAATCATGGGTGTAGCCACAGCGATCCAGGCATTGGCCCGTGTCCAGCGGGCGGCGGACATGTGGTCCTGGGCGATACAGTTCCAGCCGTGGAACAGGACACCGGTTTGTTCATCCTGCAAAAGGGAAAGATGAAGCTCCAGCTGCCGCAGCGCTTCTGCGGTGTAGGTGCTGTCTCCCGTTTGCTGGCCCAGCCTGGCTAAGAACAGGACGGCCATGAAGATGGTATCCGCCCAGACCTGCTCGGGGAAGCTGGCATTTTCTGTTACAGTGTGCTCGAAAGCGCCTTCACGCGTACGGGGGGCTTCCCTCAGCATCCACTGTCCGATCCGAACGGCAATGTCCAGAAAGGCGGAATCGCCGGTTTGCCGGTACAGGGCAGGAAAGATGGCGAAGGGCGCCATGGAATTGATGACCTTCATTTGTTCGG
>JAQSYT010000398.1 GCA_029256065.1 Paenibacillaceae bacterium | reverse complement strand
TGATGGGTTTTTAGGGCATCCGACCCGTGACACCCCCATCATACGAGGCGCTCCTATTTTTGTCCAAGGCCATTTTCTTAGCCTACACAGGAATGTTTAGCGGAAGTGTTACACCGACAACATTTGCTCAAGCTTAGCCTTGTCCAGCAAATTGCCTACGTAGAAGCCGCCGAATTCGCCATAACGGGCGCTGGCTTCATCGAAGCGCATTTCGTACACCAGCTTCTTGAACACAAGCGGATCATCGCCGAACAGGGTGACTCCCCACTCCCAATCGTCGAAGCCCACAGAGCCGGTAATAATTTGCTTTACCCGCCCGGCGTAGCTGCGGCCAATCATACCGTGGCTCCGCATCATTTCCCGGCGGCGTTCCATGGGCTCCATGTACCAGTTGTCCTGGCCGTCCCGCTTTTTATTCATGGGATAGAAGCAAATATGCTTGGACTCCGGAAGCTGGGGCTTCAGCCTGGCCAGAATTTCCGGGTCCTCCATGGGGTTGGTGCCGGGTTTGGCCATATAGCTGGAAAGCTCCACCACAGAGACATAAGAATAGGTGGGAATCGTGAAATCCGCAAAGGCTGTTTTTTGAAAAGCAGCTTCCAGCTCGCTCAGGCCATCCAGGGTTTCCCGGAGATGCATAAATACAAGGTCCGCTTTTTGCCCAACAATGGAATAGAATGCTGTGCTGCCGGTTTTGGCCTCTCCCACCAGGGCGCATTGGTGCAGGAACTGCTGAAGCTCCTCCAATGCCTGTTCACGCAGCTCAGGGGGGCTTGCCTTCCAGGATTGCCAGTCAATGCTCCGAAAATCGTGAAGGGCATACCAGCCCTCCAGCGTTTGAACCGCCTCGCTCATTGAAATCCCTCCTTGCAGAAGTTATGTACTTAATAATCACTATTACATTGTAGACAAATTGAAATGAAAGGGCAAACGTACCGGACAAGGAGGAAATCGCGCGGACAGGGAGAAAATGGAGGATGGCGGCGAATGCGGTCCCATGTATGATCCGGAGGCGGGGGTGCCAAGCTAAGGGCATCAAGCCATTATGAGAAGAAAGGTGATCTCTTATGCCCATGGCATTCATCAACGGCGTCCGGCTTCACTACCATGTGGAGGGCCGCGGCATTCCTCTTATTTTCATCCATCCTCCGCTTTTGAACCAGGAAATTTTTAATTACCAAAAAGCACAGCTGGCGGATGCCTATAAAATTATTACCTTCGATATCCGCGGGCATGGCTTGTCCGAGGCTTCTCCTGCACCGGTTACCTACCCCCTTGTGGTGGAGGATATGAGGCAGCTGCTGGAGCATCTGGATGTGCGGGAGGCGGTGGTGTGCGGTTACTCTACAGGAGGCGGCATTGCGCTGGAGGCCATGCTTGCCCATCCCCAGACCTTCACCGGGGGCGTTCTAATTTCCACTATGCCGGAGGCCTCGGACTGGTATCTGAAAAGCCGCATCCGGGTGTCGTCCGGATTGTCCCGGATCAGAGGCAAACGGCTGTTGGGTGGCCTGGTTGGCTGGGGGAACGCCGATATGAGCCTGACCTTCAACAATTTGTACAAAGGAGCGGTTGAAGGGGACAGCCGTAATATCCGTCAATATTATGACTACAGCCTGACCTACTCGTGTACGGACCAGCTTTCGTCCATTGAGCAGCCTGTACTGCTATTGTACGGGGAGGAGGATGTCAGCTTCCACCGCTACGCCCGGTTGCTGGAGGCACGGCTTCCCAACAGGGATTTGATTTTTATCGAAAAAGCATCCCATCAGCTCCCCACCAAAGCCCCCCGGACCATGAACCGGATTGTGGAGCAATGGGTTTCCAGGCGCTTCGGCGGAGCGGTCCGGAAGCCGGACCGGCAACCCTTCAGAGCAGCGGAAGAGGTTGTTGCCGTACATGGCGGAGACGGTAATATAGCGCAGAGGATGGAGACCCCGCATCAATTATAAATGATTCTGTTGGCCAGCCTTCGAAACCCGGGTGTATGCTCAGGTGGTGAAGGCTTTTTGGCGATTCTCGAAATCTCCTTATCTGCGGTGTCGATTCTTGTGATAGAATGGAGAGTGATCTCTATTGAAACGGGTGGGAGAATAACCGGATGAAAGTAACCAATTTATTGCATTTTACGGAACATCACCGGTTCACCGTCAGCCGGAGCTTTGCGCTGGGAAGTCTCGGCATACGGATGCTGTCCTCCATCTATCAGCCCATGATCGGCCCGGGAGCCATTGCCCTGTACCACACGCTGCACCAACAGCTTCCCGTGGAAAAAACAGGATTTTCGCCTCTGGAGGCTCAGCGCAGGCTGTTCCTGCAGATGGAGCTGGAGCCCGGGGAGAAGGGCCGCCGGCAGTTTATGGATCTGACCTCCCGGCTGGAAGCGGTGGGGCTCTTGTCTACCAGCCGCCGCCTGTATCCCGAGTCGGAGGATTGCGTGTATGAATACCGGCTGTTCGAGCCGTTGTCCCCGGAGGAGTTTTTCCGCAATCAGCATTTAGCTATGCTGCTCAGGGACAAGGTAGGGAAGATGATGCTTATCCAGCTCCGTGACGAGCTGTTAGCAGATGAACCGGCGGAGCTTACGGGAGCCGCTACGGAGCAGCTGTCTGTGCCGTTCTACGATCTGTTCCGGTTGAACACGAAGGTAATGGACCCTGATCTGGAGGAGGCGCTGTATGAGACAGCTGCCGGCCGTGACAGATCGGGAGGATTGGATACGGAAACCAAGGGCTTCACCTTTACGGACATTATCCGCCGTTTTCCCAAGGGCTCGCGGAACCGGCCTTTTGTGGAGGCTCTGCAATTCCGCAGGGAGCATATGGCAGCCATTAACATAGCGAAGAGCAAGTATAATCTGGAGCTGCAGGAAACCTGCCGGCTGCTGGATGAGGACGGTATTTTTGACGAGGAAGGCAATCTGCTGTTTGAGGAGCTGCAATACCGGGCCAATCTGCTGTACCGCCAGGCCAAACGCAGGGATGAATTCGCCGGGCGCAAGGTTCACAAATTAATGTCAGTCCAGCCGGAGGATTCCGCAGAGGAAGAGGCGCTTCAGGAGAAGGGGGTCCAGATGGAATATTATCTGGAGGTCCCTGCCCTGTTCCAGGGCCAGTGTGATGTCCACCAGTACAATATGCTGCTCCGGAACGAGCCGTATACCCTGGTGCTGAAGCGGTTTTTCCCCCATGGGACAGTGCCGGACGGCGTTCTCGATGTGTTCGAGAAAATTGACCTGAATTATGGCCTGAACGGGGAGGTTATTAATGTTCTGATTCACTTCCTTCATACAGACCGCCGTTCCTGGGTCAAAAACTCCATTGAGGCAATTGCCTCGGACTTGCTGGGCAAGCAGGTAGGCACTTATGAGCAGGCAGTGGACTATATCCGGGAGAAGGCACGCTACAAGGCCAAGGCCGGGGCCAAGCGCAAGGACGAAGGAATGGCAGCCGCGGCGGGTGTTCCCGCAGGCAGAGCTGCTGCTGGAGGCGCCCGCGGAGCCAGAGGCGGCGGCAAGCAGAAGCCTGTAATACCGGTGGCTCTGGACAAACCCGGCGGGCGCAAGCAGCTGTCGGACGAGGAGATGGAGGCCATTATTAAGAAGGCCAGCCGGTGGGAAGAAGGAAGAGCGTGACTTTGCCTTGCAGCAAAGTCTTAGCTTATGCTTACGAAGTAGGCTTTGCCTAAAGGCAAAGCCCTTAGCTTATGCTTACGAAGTAGGCTTTGCCTAAAGGCAAAGCCCTTAGGAGGTGACGTTGAATGGAATCCATGTCGGAGGTCCTCCGGACGCTGCCGTTTGCGGCTTTGCGCAAGCAGGCAGAGGAGCGCTACCGTGAGGTTCTGCAGGACCCGCTGATCCAGAAGTGGCGGGCCAAGTATCCCGAGCTTACAGATGAGGATATCAGCTTAAATATCAATAAACTGTATCAATATGTGAAGGAAAACCGCGCCTGCCGGGAATGCCCGGGTCTGGACAAATGCCCGAATGAGCTTGAGGGGCATGCCACGAGGCTCTTGGTGGATGAGATTCACGGCCGTCCGCAGATTTATGACCGGAAGGTAGCCTGCCCGCGCTATACAGTCTGGGAAGCTGAAGAGGCGGTGAAGCGGCGGATCACCAGCTTTTATGTGGATCAATCTACATTGAAGCGGGGTTATGACCTGAAGGAAATTGTAAGGGCGGACAGTGAGCGGGCTGAAGCCGTCGGTTATCTGGTGGATTATATCGACCGGACCAAGGAGTCGGGACTGCCGACTAAGGGGCTTTATCTCCAAGGGCCTTTGGGAACGGGTAAAACCTTTTTGATGTGCTACATGCTGTATGAGCTGGCTAAGCAGGGCTTAAGCGGTGTGATTGTGTATATGCCGGACTTCTCAGAGGATTTGAAGGCCATGTTTGGGGAGCCGCAGAAGCTTAAAGGTGTTATTGAGCTGATGAAGGAAACGGATCTGCTGGTTTTTGATGACATCGGGGCGGAGAATATGAATCCTTGGCTCCGGGATCATGTGTTGGGCACTATCCTGAATTACCGGATGAACCGCAAGCCCACCTTTTTTACCTCTAACTATGAGTTCAGCGGTCTGGAAAAGCACTTCAGCTTCACCAGCAAGGATGGGGAAGAGGAGTT